>SKRY01000147.1 GCA_007118235.1 Candidatus Hydrogenedentota bacterium
CAACTACTGGCCCGACGGCAGCGTGCGCATGATCCGCGTTGAAGGCGTGGCGCCCGCTGAGCTTTTGACGGAGCGTTCGCTTGAAGCATCCTTCGTTGACGATGCCCCTGAGCCATCCCGCCGCAACCCCATACAAAGCATAGAGGCGGAGGCGGATCGGCTGGTGTTTCGGGATGATGAGGAGCAGCCCATGGCGGCGCTTTCGTTGGATGCGGCGTGGATGCCGATTACAAAAGAGAAGATCATCTACCCCAACGACCCGGAACTGAACGACGAGGTTGCTCAGTACGGCTGGGCCCATGAACTCGAGGATCTCGACGAGAGCGCGGAATCCCATCCGTTGGAGCCACGCATTCGGGAGTTTGCCGTGGAGACGGAGAATCGCGTCTTTATGGACTACGTCATCCAAGGCGACGCGGGGGACTCCGTGCCCGGCGACAAGCTGGAATGGCAGCTTCACCTCCGGATCTATCGCGCCGCGCCGGTGGTTCGGTGGCGGATGACCTGGGCGATGCACTGGGAGCCCGAGGAGTACGCATTGACGCGGGCGGCGTGGGTCCTGCGCCCGGAAGGCGGCATCTCATCGGCGGCAATTCCCAACACGGAGGGCGGCGCGCTTGACCTCGGGAACAATGGTTGTCTCCGGTTCAACCCCAATGGCGAAGGCCAAATCGAGAGCGAGGCCGGTGAGAGTACGCACGTGGACCAACCTAACGAACGCTGGCACAGGTTGTTGATGCAATCCAACGGCCTGGCGCTTGGTCTGGCCACGTGTGACCTATCCCGGTTGGGGCCGAGCCACGTGCTCGTGGATGAGGACAGGGTGGAAGCCGCGTCGTGGAGTGAGCGCTCCGGGCTCGGGATGGATCTGCGTTCCTCCGCCGAGCCGGACGAGTTCGGCATCGGCGGAGGCGACCTCACCGCCGACGGCCGTGGCGCAGCGTTCTCGCTTGATGGCGCCCTTGTCCTGACCGAACGCGAGGATGAGGCGGAGGCCTTGACCGCCATGGAGGCCGATCGCGACTATCTCTGGTTCCCGAGCGCAAGCGACCTCTACGAGAGCGGCGCGCTTCAGGACCGCGTCCACCCCGAGACAGTGGGCGCCGGTGACGAGATGGCGGCGCGGCTGCGCGGAACGCAGGAATCCGTCTACTTTCTGTTGCTATCCCGCGAGTACTGGCGGTGGTATGGCGCATTGAATTTCGGCGATGTGCGAACAAACTTCAAGGCGAATCAGGGCGAACCCGATCGCGGTCTCTTCGTAGATCGCTGGGGGCTGCATGGGCGCTACGGCTGGCGCAACGGCTCGTCCGATGTGCATGGGCGGATGCTCTATTTCGGTCTGCTCTTGGAGGACCGGCGGATCATTCTGGCCGCCTTGGACTATGCGCGGCACGTAGCCGATGTGGACGTGAAACACGCCTCGTTCTTCGCCGAACCCGAAGGCCAGCAGGGCGGCATGCACCGCCGGAACAAAGACCACTGGAGCGGCGGTGTCGAACCCCAGTACACCACCAGCCGCGGCCTGTACCTGGCCTCGTGGATGACCGGCAACCACCGGCTGGACCAGGTGCTTGAGGAGGTGCGCGCCTATACCGAACAGACCAGCCAACAACCCTCCTCCGCGTTCCGCGCCGAACCGTGGATCCACCGCTACGCCGAGACGCTTGATCCGGAAGATTTGGCGGTGGCGAGACGTCTACTCGACGCGTGCGCCGGCAATTGGGGCCGCCGGGAAGGGGCGCCGGAAGAGCTGGACGGACTTTCCGTTATGTACTTCGACAACTTCCGGCGTGTCGGCAACGGGATGCTTGTGCTCATCGACTTCCATCAGAACACCGGCGAAGAAGAGTACGTGGAGGCGATTCTCGACAGCGTGCGGTATCACGGCGTTGACTCCGTCGACGACAGCTATCTCGTGGCTTATATGCTGGCCAACGGCGTGTCCGAGGAGCGGATCGGCGAACCGCTCATTGAAGACGCTCGCGCCCGCGCGCCACGCCAGGCCGCTGAATCAGACGGCAAGCCCAAGCGCGACTGGACCTACTCGTGGCTGAGGGAGCGAATCCCCAGCAATCGCCAGAGCTATAACATCGGGCGGGTGATGCGATATCAACCGCTGAGTACACACGTATTTGGAGATGATGAACATTGACGATTCCCACAGGGAGGGCAGTTCGGCCGAGGGGCATGACCGGCTATGTATCCGGGAATCGCCAGTGTCTCGAAAGAATTATCAACAGCGAGCTCGTTGACTTGATTGCTAAAGGGTGGAAGCTCTCACTGAATGGCTTCTTTACTCAAAGGAGACCCACTATGAATATGCGCCCAACAACGACGTTGTTGTGTGCTCTGCTTGTACTCGTCGCCGTGTGCGCGGTGGGAGTGGCTGTTCAGGCTGAGACGGATAAGCCGCCAGCTCGCGTGTTAACGAGCTTCTACCGGGACGTAGCGGCCGGCAATATCGAGACCGTCCTTCAACGCGTACGGCCGGAGGACCGGCGTGCGGCAAACGATGTCCTCAAGCACCTCGCTCCCGTACTTCGGGAGCAATTCGGCAATCTTGAGGACGTTGAGGCGGAAGTGGCCGAGCAAGAGGGCGATTACGCCGTGGTCGACGTCCGTGTCCTTTGGGAGATCGGTGGCGAACAGGTAAACCGCCACGAGTTGGTCCACGTGGACGGGGCATGGCTGCTGAAGATGGAACCGTGGTCTGGCGAAGTATTGTCCGAACCAGAAGGCCCTCCGGAACCCCTCCATCTCGTCAATCGTCAGGCCGTGAATCCCTACAACGTCATTCACGTGCCCCGGCCCAACCCGGATACGGAGAACGTGCCACTGCGGACGAGTTTCTTCGTGATCGTGGCAACGGAGGACAGCGCAGACCGGGTCGACCCGTATTCCGTTTCTATCCAATTGGAGCCGGAAGGAGGCGCCGCCTTTCCCGTTTTGGAGGAGGGACAGACCTTTTCCGGGGGGTATTCGGGCGAACTGTTCGAGGTCGACGACAACCGCTACGGCCGGGGTCTCGCTATATATGTGGATTCCGAAACGGCCCTCGCGCCGAACACGGCGTACGCCGTTACGGTCACCGCGCAATCGGTCCGGGGCGAGCGCCTCCCGGAAGAGGAGCAGACGTGGTCCTTCACCACCGAGCCGGAACCAGCCCTACGCACGGTGGGCTATACCCTCGACCTGGAGGACGGCCCGGACGTGGTATGGGATGGGGCCTTCTTCAACGCCTTGGCCAAATCGGCGTTCACCACGAGCGCGCCACACCGGCTGCCCCATTACGACCTCATCGCCGAGGCCCAGGAAGAGTTTCCCAAGGCGTGGACCCTTCAACGGGACGCCTATCTCGCCGGCTTCGAGCATCAGCCCCAAATGATGAAAAGCTTCCCCAACATCGTGCGGGAAAAGGAGACCCGGCGCATTACGGACATCCAGCGGGACGAGGACGGCGCCGCCGAACTCCACGTAGAGGATTTCTTCGGCCACGAACAGTATGGCATCGAGTCCAACCGGTCCTTGAGCGCCGATTACCATGAGGGCGATGAAATCCTCATCGCCGACGGCGTGAATAGCGTCCGGGCCCATGTGATTGACGCGGACAGCGAGGCCGGCGTGGTCCGGGTAACGGCCTTCGAGGATCCGCCGGAAGGCTGGAAACTCGAATACGCCCGTCCCTTGCCCCAGGAAGAGGATCCCAACGCGCCGGGGTTGTTCCCGCCCGGCGGGACCTACCTGCGGAAGTTCGATCCCGTGGGGACACCCAAATACTATTGGGGCCGGGTGAACCACGAATGGGACATCGTCCACCGCGAGTATGGCCGCCGAGTGATCCCCCGCTTCGCCAGCGCCATCGGCTGCACCTCCATCGACGGCGGCCCGGGCACGACGGCCAAGTGCCTCGTGCAGCATCACGAGGTTACGCGGGAAATCACCAGCCACCTCATTGAAAGGTACGGGCCCGCCACCCTAGAGTGGCCCTGGGTCGTTTTCAACGAGCCCGACCTCACGGCCCTGTATTGGCGCAATCGCGACTGGGACGAACTCCAGCGCTTCTACGATTACACGTCGGACGCCGTCCTCCGGGCCTTCGAAGACCACGGCTACGATTCGGACAAGGTCCAGGTGGGCGGCCTGGAGCTGGGGGCCATCTTCGGGACCCGAGGCCTTCGGTTGGACGATTTCCTCTACCATTGTTCACCCAACGTGGACAGCGAGGAGGCGGTGACCTACAACGCGGCCTACGCCGATCCGCGCTTGGACGGCAAACGTTCGGAGCGCGTGGAGCGACTTTGCGGGGAAAACGATGGCATGGGCGCGCCGCTGGATTTTCTCTCTGTGCATAGCTACGACGCCTCGGATACGGCGGCGGCCAAGCTCATCCGCAGCAAGGAGCGGGCGCTGGAGATCGACGCGGCGTATTACGAGACCCTGCCCGTGGTGAGCCACGAGACGGTTCCCACTTGGCGGCCCATACTCGATCCCGGGGCCGCAGGCATGTATCTGGGCAACGGTTACTTTACGTCCTGGATGGCCGACTTTCAGGCCCGGCTGCTGGCCCAAGCGGCGGAGGACGGCCGTTACGCGCACGGCGGCGAACTAGTCCTCATGCACTGGCCCGGCATTGTGTGGAATTTCAACGCCATGAACGATACGGTCCGGCGCATCCGCCTCGAAGACCGGAACGAAGTTATCCCTAAACCCAGCTTCCACTTCGTGAATCTGCTGTCCACTCTCAGCGGGGGATACTGGGTTTTTCCCATGGAGGAAATCGGCGGCCATGCCGTGTCTGGCTTCGCCACGCTCACGGACGAGGACCTGCGCATCGTCGTGTACGCCCATCACCACGAGGATACGGCGTCACACTCGGACGCGGAATTCAAAATCGAACTGGGCCTTGAAGGCCTCGACGGAAACCAAGTCGCCGTGGAGGAGCATCGCTTCGACCGGAAACACAACTCCTACCATGAGTCCGCCCGGAATTACCGGCAGGAGCCTGGCGCCGAGCGCAATCGCGTCTACACGGAGGCGGAATTCAAGGAAATCCAGGAGCAGACCAAGATGCGGGTCACCGCCTCCTCCAGCCATCCCGTGAAGAGCGGTGCGCTGCAATTGCCCGTCACCGTAGCGGCCAATGGAACGAATCTCGTCATCGTGAAACTGCTGGAGGACTAGAGCGTTCTAAGGATTTGTAGATACGAAACAGTGCCGAAAAGAGCCCTTGGCGTCACTTGAGGGAATGCTGGCCAAGATGTCTGATGGGTGCTGCGGGAATGCACAGACCCCGCTGAATCCCGTCCCATGATGCTGGAGCGGGTAATTCAGCGGGGTCTGATTAACAATCGGACACTTGGTGTTGGTCACGCGGGGTTTTGGGGAGCGCGCCAAACGCACCGCCCCACCCGGCTGTCTTATTCGCGCCGATCCTCACGCCTATCATCCACTCGGCTGTCTTATTCGCGCCGGTCCTCACGCCTATCATCCATCCGGCGGCCTTCTTCACGGCGATCCCCGCGCCTACCCTCATCGCGCACTCTCTCACGCTCCACGCGGACGCGCGGGGATTCAGCCTCGGGGCCTTCGCGCAGGAAGCGGCGCATCTCTCTTTCCGTCAAACGATCAAGGCCGCCCATGGCGTCCCGAAGAGCCGCGCGGCGTTCCGAAGGAGAAAGGTCCGCCCAGTTCTCCCGAAGCTGTTCAAGAGCTTCCAAATTCGGATCGGCCCAACTACGCAGCGTCCCTACGCGCGGGGATTCGGGTTCGGGACCTTCGCGCATGAAACGCCGCATCTCTCTTTCCGTCAAACGATCAAGGCCGCCCATGGCGTCCCGAAAAGCCGCGCGGCGTTCCGAAGGAGAAAGGTCCGCCCAGTTCTCCCGAAGTTCATCAAGAGCCGCTAGATTCGGATCGGCCCAGACGGGAGCACCGTACACGCGCACATCAACATCCACCTGCAAGGAATCAGCCTGGGGACCCTCGCGCAGAAAACGGCGCATGGCCTCTTCCGTCCAACGCTCAAGACCACCCATGGCGTCCCGAAAAGCCGCGCGGCGTTCCGCGCGCGACATGTCTGTCCAACCATCGCGAAGCGCACGAAGCTCACGCAGGGCCTCATCATCCCGTTCACGCACGCGGATTCGCTCCTCCGGCGCGCCGGGCCGGCGGGGGCGGGGGCGAACCTCCGCGTCATTGGAGTTCCCACGCCGGCGTTCCAGCCATTGCTCGCGCAGTTCCTCAACCCGCTCACGCCAGAGTTCGGGGACTTCCTCGCTCACGAAGTCGAACATGCGCTCCAAGCGTTCACGCCAGCGCTCCGCTTCCTCTTCGCCCATGTCCTCGGCCATGCGTTCAAGCCGGCGGCGCACGGCCTCGCGCTCTTCCTCGCCAATGGCTTCACGCCGGGCGCGGGGCCGTTCCCCGTTGTCCTCCCGGCGCGCGTCCGGGCGTTCACTTCGCCTCTCGTCACGGCGGCCGGATTCGGCCTCGTCACGAAGGCCCGGGAATAATCCGTGCTCCCGGAAGAACTCCCGCCGTTCCTGGGGTCCCATTTCCCGGAACCTTTCGTGAAAATCGGGGGCCATCCGGCGCATGGCGCGAGCCCGCTCCACGAGGTGGCGCATGTCGTCCTCGAATTCGTGGATGAAGAGATAGAAACGGGCTTGTTGCTCGACATCAAAGTCCTCGGTCATCTCCCGGTACCCAGACCCACGGTGACGAATCTTCTCCACCTCCAGGTCAAGGGTTCCCTCGAGCTTCTCCGAGATCGTCTCCTCATCCTCGTCCTCGCGCAGGGCTTGACGCAAGGCGCGCCGCGCCCGCCCAAGCTCGCGCTCAAGCTCGCGATGTTTCTCCTCGTGCGCCTCAAGGCGTTCGACTACCTTTTCCGTTTCTTGATCGTCCAAGCCGAGCGTCTCCTTGAGGCGGTCAATCCGCACGCGCCGCATCGCTTCCCGCGCCTCCGCTGGGCCGCGGCGGGAACCGCGCTCTTCTTCTCCCTCCGCGCGGCGGGCAGGCGGGCTTACACGTTCCGGACGATCGTCCCGGGACTGCGCCATATGCGCATCGGCCAGCAGCCTCACGATGGGCGCGCTTTGCGCCGCAACGATACTGCTGTGCGCGCGTTCACCCGTCAGCATGAAGGGACTGGCGGCTATCTCCGCATCCGGTTGGGCGGCAGCGCCCCAAGCGCCGGTGAGCAACACCGCCGCAGCAGCCAAACCTGCTAGTGTTTTCATGGTGTTCGTTCTCCTATTCATGGGGTCCATACCCCTTCACTGTAGGCGGCAAGGAGTTCGACGAAAATGTCCGCCGATTCCTCGTCCAAGGTTTCAACCAATTCGTCCATATCTGTTCCATACTGATACGCTGGCGTGGCATCTTCTAGCCACGGGTCCTCCGCCATGGTCAGCAAGACCTCGAGATAGGCGAGTTCGTCAAAGAACAGGTCTTGATAACCCTGCTCGTCATGAACTCCGTCCAACTCGGCCAGCCAAGCCACCATGAGGGCGTCGGACTCACCGTCGGGTTGGCGGGCCTCCGGTGGCGCGGACCATGGGGTTGGACCATCTTGGAACATCAGCAAGGCGAACACCGCCAAACCGGCGCACAAAACCACAGCCGCCGCCGAGGCCGCCAACGCCCAATGGCGCCGCCCGACCCACGCCTCGCTGGGCCTGGCTTCTTCCCGCACGGCGGTCATCACGCGCGCCGCG
>SKRY01000137.1 GCA_007118235.1 Candidatus Hydrogenedentota bacterium
GCCGCCGTGCGGGCGATCTGCGCGACCTCGAGGGTGTGGGTAAGCCGTGTGCGATAATGATCGCCCTCGGGGGCGAGGAAGACCTGGGTCTTGTGTTTAAGCCGCCGGAAGGCCTTGGTGTGCAGAATGCGATCGCGGTCCCGCTGAAAGACGGTGCGATACGCGTGTTCCGGCTCCGGCGCGCGCCGTCCCTGCGACTCCGCCGCCTTTGCCGCCCAAGGGCTGAGCCAAGCCAGCTCCCGTTCCTCGAACGTTTTTCGCAACACGTCCGGCGCCGTCATTTGCCCTTCAGCAGCCGCGTGGCCAACTCCTCGGGAAGGCCGGCCTCGATGATCTTGCGGCCCGTGGCTTCCATGTCGTACTCCACCCGCCGGAATTCAAAGGTCATCTTGTCTGTATCGAACAGGCCGAAAGCCGCGCGCGAATCGCGGTCCCGGGGTTGGCCCACGGCGCCGGGATTTATGAAGTACCGCGCATCCGGTTGAAGCTGATAGACGGAAACGGAAGGATCATATTGGACCGTGCCCTTGTCCGCGAAAATGGCCGGCCGGTGGGTGTGGCCAAAGAAACACAGCCTGAGATCCTTGCCATTGAGGTGTTCCATCTGGCGCATGGCGTCCAGCCAATCCACGATGTAATCATCCCGGTTGCTTGGCGAACCATGAACCCCCACGCTCTGGCAATTGAACCGGATCTGCTCGGGCGTCGCCGCCAGCCAGCGGCGGTTGTCTTCCCCAAGCTTCTCGTACTGCCACTCGATGACCTTCTTGGCCGCGGCCCGGAAGAACCAGGGATCCTCCACGCCGCAAACGGCCGCGTCGTGATTCCCCATCACGGTAGGGATTTGATACATTCGCACAAGGTCAATCACCTCATTTGGGTTGGGATTGTACCCCGTGATGTCTCCCAGACAAATGACCTTGTCGGGTTTGACTTTCCCCAAAGCCTTTAAAACCGCACGCGTCGCTTCCAGATTCGCGTGCAAATCAGCAATAACTCCAATTAACATCCTGCTTCCTTGTAGAGGCGCATCATGCGAGGGCGCACACTCCCTCGTAGCCAGATAGCCCGCCATGGGCGCATTTCAAGGAAACACGCCCCTCCTCAACCTGAGGCAGACATTTTGTCAAGGATCTTGCGCAATTGCAAGATCTTCTTCTTGGCGTGCTGGTTCTTCGGCTCCTGTTCGAGCACGCGCTCCATCCATTTCAACGCTCGCGCGTACTCACGCCGCTTGATGTGTTGCACACCTATATTATACTCGGCGGCGAGGATTTTTTTCCGCAAGCGGTGCGACTGGCCCACCTTCTTCTCGGCGTTCTGGTACTGGTGAAGCGCCGCCTCATAGCTGCGCGTCTCGAAGTAGAAGTCGCCCAGGGTCTCCTCTTGCGTAAGGTTGCTATCCGCCGCGTCAAACTTCTCGCGCGCCTTGTCCTCCTCCCGCTTCTTCTTGTATTCCTCTCTTGAGTATACCCTTTTTACGGCCGATTTCTCCACAAGGATGTTCAGGTTGTTTGTCTTGGGGTTGTGAGGGATCAAGTGAAAACGCGGTTCGTCCGCATCGTACGGATGAAGCGTATGCCCGTGGATGCACTCCCCGTCCTCGAATTCGACCACGACCTCGTTGCCTTCCGCCCGCCATTCCTCGTATCGGGCGTGGCGGTCGAAATCCCCGTCAAAACTTTTGACGTAGAACACCGCCTTGAGGTCGGCAAAGCGCACGGTCACCGTGTCCCCCGTGGGCTCGCCCTCGCGCGTCATGCGCTCAAGGTAGAAGTGGTTCTGGTGGGGGTTGAGCGCGAAACAGACCCCATAGTCGATTTTTCCATCCTTGTAACGCACCACCAGGCGTTGGCGGACTTGACGTTTTCTGGCGCGGGGAGTCCGGCTTTCCTTCGCGGCGATAGCGGCATAATGGGTCTGGCAATACAATTGCCCTTCGTGGGAGGTCAAGCACTGCTCGCACCCAAATTCTCCGCAGACAAAGCAGTAACCGATGACTTCCTCGTTCGGGTGGTATGGACATTGCATGGCGTACTCCTAACGTGAACGGTTGCAGTGAACCGATCCACTGTTGTTATGCTGTACCCCCTATCCGCCTGGCTCACGCGCAGGTAGACAAGGCTAGCTCATCGCACTCTCATCCTCTCTCTTGTTTCATACCCCGATGTCGGCTTTAGTTCCATGAAAATACGAAGAATTCTGCGTAAAACCTTGCAGCGATAAAGTGTTAGCCTGTCTTGTGCCTCCCTTCAAAGTACGGACAACGGCCTTGGCCGCTCCTATTCCTGTCAATATTCTAAAGGAATTGTCTCTAAATTACAAGTCTGATAATATGATGAAAGAAATTCCGAAAGAAGATAGTAGGGGTATGCGCAGTTTGTGAGGGTTGGTGGGTGGATGTGACTGAAGTGCGTGGCCGCGCCTTACCTACAGGTTCGTCGTGGTTTCGCGGTCCGCCTGGACTTCCGAGCTTATCCGGCGCAGCTCAAAAAGTCCCATGTGCTCCATCCAAAGACAGACCACGCCGATGAGCACAACGGCCACGAAATTGACGAGGTGGGCGACGATGGCCATGGCTTGGGCCGTGGCCATTGGCGCTTCCGGATTGGCCAGGAGCAGGCCGGCCACAATCCCGAAGTGGAACTGCCCGATGAATCCGGGCGCAATGGGGATGACAATCGCCAGCGCCAATAGAGTCTGCACCACGATGGGGGTGTACCAAGGCCCCTCCAACCCGAACGCGCGCTGGAACGTGGCGATGCCGAGGACAAAACAGGACCAGGTGAGCAAGGAGAAGCCTATGGACTTCGCCATGTCGCCGGGAGAGCGGAAGATGTGAAGTCCTTCCGCGAAGTGCAGCAGCAGCCGGTGGACGTGGTTGGCCAAGCTTTTCGAGATGGGTTCCAGGAGCTTGGCGGACCAGCGCAAAACCAAAGTCTGGTTGGTATACAACAGCACCAGAACCGCCACCATGCCGGCGATGCCCAACGTGACTATAATGGTGGCCGTCTGGACCATTTCGGGGGGAATCCGGAAGGGTTCGCGTCCCGCGAGCAACTCGGTGGGGATGTAGACCGTGCCCATTTGATAGAACGCAACGATGGCCACCAGAAGGACCGCGATAACCCCAATGACATCCGTGACGCGGTCGAGCGCGACGAGGGCGAGTCCCTTGGTGAAGGGGATGCCCGTGAGCCGGCCGAGGACGAACGCGCGGACAAATTCGCCCGCGCGGGCGGGCGAGACGAAGTTGACGAGGAACCCGATCTGCGTCGATGTAAAAAGATGCCGGAAGCTGACCGGCGAGGCGGCGCGGACGATGTAGCTCCAGCGTTGCGCGCGGGTGATGAAGGCCACGAAGACCAGCACGATGCTCGCCGCCATCCAGCCGGGGTGGGCGTCCCGCATCGCCTCGCCAACGGCGCGCCAGTCGGTGTCCCGGAACACGGCCCATAGCAGGAGGGCCGTAAGGGCCAAGCAAATGGCGGCCGCGGCCGCCCGGCGCGGCGACATCAAGCGGGACCGATGCGTATCGGGAGTGGGGGGGACTTCCGGATTCACGAGGCCTCCTTGAGGATGTCGTCCGCCAGTTCGCGGGCTCGCGCGCGCAACGCCTCCAACGTGGCTTCGTTGTCGATGACATGGTTCGCCAGGGGACGCTTGCGCTCGGGCGGGGTCTGCGCCGCCAGCCGTTGCGCCGCCGCTTCCCGGGACAGACCCCGGGAAGCCATGAGCCGCTCTATCCGTGTTTCCTCACTAGCGGTTACGAGAATGAGGCCAGTGAGGCAAGCCGGCATGACGCCATCCTCGGCCAGCAAGGCGGCGTCAATGACCACCGCCTTATAGCCTTGATCACGCAGTTCCCGGCATCGCTCCTCGATCCGCTTTCGGATGACGGGATGAACCAAGGCGTTCAACCGCGCGCGCGCCCCATCATCCCCAAACACCAGGGGACCCAGCTTGCGCCGGTCGATGGCCCCCGCCGTAACGATGCCTTCGCCAAACGCCTCCCGGACGGCCTGTTCCGCCTCGCCTCCGGGGGCAATGGCCTCGTGTCCCAGCCGGTCGGCGTCAATCACGGGAATGCCGCGGTCCCTGAAAACGCGCGCCACTTCCGACTTGCCGCAGCCCATGCCGCCGGTTAGTCCGTACACATGCATGGCCGTTTCCGTGCGGAACTACTCATTGCAGGCTCGGAGCCGCGGTTTCGTCCGGCTCGTCCTTACGGCTGCAATACGCCTCCACCGCCTCCTCAAGCAGACCCTGAACGCTGAGTACCCGCGTGATGACTTCGCGCGCCGGTCCGGCTCCGCCTTGCGCTTCGGTCACCCAATGCGCCACGGCTTTCGCTTCCGGCGCCGCGTCCGCCACCGCCACCGCCAGTCCGGCGGCCCGCATGGCGTTGCGGTCAATGAGGTCGTCGCCCAGAAAGGCCAGGGATTCCATATCCAAGCCGTATTTCTCCGCGAGTTCCCGGCAAACGCGTTCCTTGTCGCGCACCCATGTCAAACAGTCGTCGAAGCGCCAACGGCTGGCGATTTCGTCCACCGCGGCGCTGCCCAGGCCGGTCACGAGGGCCATTCTCCGCCCCGCGAGCCGCCACAGGGTAAACGCGGCCGCGTCCCGTGCGTAAATCGCGCGGAAGGGCCGGCCTTCGCCATCGAAAAAGAGCTTGCCATCGGTTAAGACCCCGTCCACATCGCACACAAGCAACCGTATGCGTTGCAGCCGGGCTTCCAAGTCATTCATGTCTCGCAGTCCACCTCATTGGGTATGTTGAACCCGTCTTCGCGGGGCCGGATTCGCTTCGGAAGCAAGGCGTTCGATGCATTCAACCGCGCTGGGAATGGGATCATACTGCTCGTAATCCCGCCGCAAGGCCTCCATACCCGCCCGAAACGGTTCGGGATGTTGTAACACTTGGCCGATGGCGTCCACAAGCCGGGCCGGGCGCGCCTTCACCTCCCGCATCGTAAGGAACGCGCCCCCGCCCTGTCTCTCGAACACGGCTCCCGCGAACTCTTGCTCTAGATGCGTGGCGATGATGATGCCGGGCGCGCCCTCGGCGATGGCCTGGTAGGCGGTGCCCGCCCCGCCGTGGAAAATCACCAAGTCCGCCCGCTTCATGACCTCGGCGCCGGGCACGAACCGGGCCATGCGCACGTTGGCTGGCAACTCGGCTGGGTCAAGTTCAATCTGGCCTCCCGTGGAAAACACGGCGAAGCAATCCAGCTTCCCCACTTCCTCAATGAGCAAGTGAAACAACTCCGGATCCCCCGTGCTGCCCATGGTGACATAGATCAGCGGCCGGTCCGGATCGAACTCGTCCATCCATGCGGGCATGGCCATATCAGGGTTCCAAATGATCGGCCCCACGCGGGTGAAGTGGGCCGGCAACGGGGCCGTGGGGCCCATCGTCTCGGTATCGAGTATGAGATTGTGTTCGCCGATGAACCAGTCCCAGATGTCGCGCGGGAGTTCCAAGCCGTACTCGCGCGCCAAGGCGTGATAGGGGGCCATCTTCCAACGCAGGATGCGCAATTGAACCGGCTTCGCCACGCGCCGCGCCAAGGAATCCCCCAGAATGCGTTTCATCACGTCATAGGAGGGGTGCGTCCGGGCGGGCTCCACGGGTCCGGCGGCGTACTGCAACAGCCACCGCCCCCCGAGAAGGCTCACCACCGGAATGCCCCGCAGCCGGGCCGATATGTACATGGTCAACCGGAAATCGCAGATAACCAGCGCCGGATCATACGCGTCGAGTATGGCCAACTCGTCCTCGACCTGCCGCCGCAGGAATGTCCGGGCAGGCCGTTGGAAGACTTTCCGGAAATGGTCCATCGCTTCTTCCGGGGAGAAATCCGCCAACGGCCAGAAGCCGAATTCATCGGGTTCGGCCACGGCGGGATCATGGAGATAGCGAGGCTCTCCGGCGAACGCCACGCGCCAGCCCCGCTCTTGCAGGGCGCGGCCCAACATAACACACCGGCCTGCGTGAGCGAGCACGTTCGAGGCCGGTGTGAAAAGCAAACGTCTGTTGGCGCCGCCATCTGGAGGATCTAGAGTCACGCAGCCTCGCCTTTGGCCGCCATGCGCGTGATACTCCAGTGCCTCCCGCGGGAAGAGCGCCGCGGGGCGGGCTCAGTACCGATAGACAAGGATGCCTCCGCTGAAGCCCGCGCCGTAGGTAACCTTCATGATGAGATCGCCGCGCTTGACGCGCCCGTTGCGCACGCTCTCGTCAAGCGAGATGGGCAACTCGGCCGAAATCGTGTTCCCGTAATGCTCGTAGTCCTCGACCAGCTTCTCCCGGGCCACCCCGACCGCCTCCACGGCCACCTCGAACAACGGACGGCTGGGCTGATGAATGAAGCAGAGGTCCAAATCGTCTCGCGTGACGCCGGCCATGTTCAGCACGTTCTCCACCCCGAGGGGAAGGTTGTCGCGCAAGGCCTGATTGATGAGGTGCCTTTCCCCCATATAGAAACTGCCGTGGTACTCCGCGGGAGTGCGGGGCGTCGCCACTGAGATGTTGTGAGGCATGGTGATGATATCGTGGAACTGCCCATCCGTCCACAGCGCGCCCGCCATGAACTGGCCCGGCTTCTCCGTGCGTTCGAGCAGTATACCGCCGGCCCCATCGCCAAAAATCGCGCGATGCATCGGATTATGGAATGCGGTGCCCTTCGAGACAATCGTGCCCGCCATCACCAGTATGCGGTTTTCGCCAGTGGCGATACACCGCAGCGCGTAGTCCAGCCCGGCCACCCAGCCCACGCACGACATGGTGATGTCCATGGCCGGACAGTGGGCGCCAAGTTTGTGTTGCACCACACTGGCAGTGGAAGGTTCAAAGTAATCGCCCGGCGTGGTGCTGACCAGGATGCGGTCGAGCTGTTCCGGCCCCACCTCGGCGCGTTCGAGCACGTCCCGCGCCGCCGCCGTAATCATGTCCGAACAGGTTTCGTTTTCACCGGCCGCGCGCCGTTCCACCGCGCCCAGCAAACGCTCCACTGCTCCATTTGTGGACTCCAGGCCGGCAAGCTCATGGTTGGCCACCACCCGCTCCGGAAGATAGGAGCCTGTGGCGGCGATTCGCGCCGGAATATCTTTATACACGTGCGGCATGGTAATCTCCCACTAGCCAGAAACGGGCTGGTTGAGTGCGAATAAGCGCGCCTCCGGCAATCCCATTTCGTCCGGAACCCGCCTTACGGCTCGGCCAGCCCTAAAACTTATTACCCGTTTTCCAAATTCAAGCAACCCTTGAAGGATTCTTGCCGTTCTCCAGAGAGGTAGGCGGGGAGTATAGCGCGAAGCGAGAGCCTGTGTCAACGGCGGATCCCAATCTCCGAACTGTAGTGCAAGTGATTCATTGGCAGGGATTTGGATTACGTCTGGAAAATGGGCTTATCCGCAAAGGGTTTCACGATGGCCTTCACCCAAGTCACAGCGCAACCGGTTTCCTCCGGGTCTGGGCAGGAATAAAGTGCCGTTCCGTGGGGTTTTGTCTACGGAACTCCGGGAACTGCCGGGCCTTCCTTTTCGAACCGCTATCGTTCGCGCGAAATCACTTCAACGCGTTCAGCATTTTGGAGTTACAATACGGGCATTTGGATGCCCTTCACATAGGAGAAGTTAGCGATGCCCCCAATGTACGATCCCGAAGCCGTCAAGCCCATGTGGGAGGAGTTGGCCGCCGTGGGCGTGA
>SKRY01000467.1 GCA_007118235.1 Candidatus Hydrogenedentota bacterium
GCCGAGATGCTGTCCCACGTAGTCTTCGGTGGGATGGCCCACGTGGGGATCGGCTCCCACCCACCAGGTGGTTTGTTCGGCCGCCGCTTCCGTGGCGGGGAGTCCAAACGCCAGCAGAATGCATGCGGCGGTTATCCCGGCTAGAAGGCGTGCCCGCCCCTGGGCAAGGGGGATACGGCGTTCTTTTCGCGCCATGTCTTCATCCTTTCCTTTTCTCATCATCTTCCGGCTTCTAAACGCAACAGGGAGAGCCTATGTCCCGGCTCTCCCTGGTTCTGATTCACTTCAAGCGCCATGGGGCATACGCTGTCAAGCCCATCGTGTGCTTTCGCGCTCATCCAACATCGCGGCGCTATTGCTCTTCTGTACGGCGGCGGCTCAGACCCTCTACCGTGAACCGGTAACTTATCACGGCCTCGGAGACAATCGCTTTGGGCAGGGACAGGAAGTTGATCTTCCAGAACTGCCCCGTCTTCAGCAGCGTCAATTGCCGGCGCCAGAAGGTGTTAAGCCGACGGCGCAGTCCCACGTATCCAATCGCAAGCTCCTCATACCCCGTGATGAGTCCCTCGCGGATGTAGCGTTGCGCATTGACCAAGTCTTCCCAGGTCGGGGCTTGCAATTCGAACTCGCGGAAATAGGCGTCAATCTCAAGCGCCTTGTTCTTCAGCTTCTTGCGCGCGCTCTGACTTAACCCCTGGTCTTCTTGGCTGAGCTTGTGCATGTGCTGGGAGGCCTCCGAGAGAAGGGTCCGAATTTCAAGCATACCCTCTTCGTAGCGGCCCGCCAAGGCGCTTTCATCCACGCGGCGGCGGACCGTGAACCACATCTCGCGCAGATGCGCCAACGCGGCCCATTCCGGCGCGGAGGGGCGGCGGCTAAGCAACCAAACTTCTTGGAACTCCCAGAACAACTGCGTGTACGCCTTCATGGCCCACGCCACATCCTTCACACGCCGCCATGCATAGCGGGGAACGCTCTCCACGCCGAAGATCGGCCGCCGGGCCTTGCGTTCCTTGAGGCGTCCAAACCCCGTCACCATGGGATGCGTGCCCGCGACGGATGAGTAGCGATACCACAGCAACAGGCTGAACATCCTCCAATACCGGGACGGCGGCATCCGTAACATGATGTTGGTCATGTTCTCGACGCTGTAGAAGGTGTTCCACGCCTCGCGGTACAGTTCATACCATTCGCCGGGCTCAATGCGGGGGTGCCGGAAGGTCTCGTGGAAGCTATCGAGGTTATTGAGATCCGCGTCGATGGGAATCTTTTTCTTCACCATGTCGGTGTGGTCGCGCGAACCCGGCAAGGGCGTCAGCATGAAGAACGACGCCTGATCCACCTTGATGTCGTCCTTCAAGGTCCCGATGTCGCGCCGGATGGAGTCCACGGTGTCGTGCGGAAGGCCAATGATGAAACCCGTGTGGATGAGGATTTCCGCCTCGCGCCAGCGATCGGCCATGGCCGCGAATTGGCCCACCTTGTTCTGGCGTTTGCCCGTGGCCGCGATGTTTTCTTCGTTGATCGTCTCAAGCCCGATGAAGACCTGATAACACCCCGCCCGCGCCGCCTTATCGATGAAGTTTGGCAGCTTATAGGACTGGGTGTCCACCTGCATCATGAACCCAACGTTCATGCCCGCCTCGCGCATGGCGATAAGCCCGTCGAACAACTCTTCCCACACGGGACTCCGCGCGAAATTGTCGTCCGTGAAGAAATAGAACGTAATCCCGCGCTCATAATTGGACCGGATGGTCTCCAGGATGCACTTCGCACTCCGGTGCCGCATTTTGCGTCCCTGCACATTGATGATCGTGCAGAACGAGCAATTGAAGGGGCATCCGCGGCTTGTGTCGATGGTGCCCATGCCTTTTGTGACGAAATGATTGAGATAGTCGTTATCCGGCTGCGGTACGGCTGCGTCGTGGATGTCCGGCGCTTCCTTGATGTCATAAATGGGTTTCATGCGGCCGTGAAGCGCATCGCTCAGAATGCCTTCGAGCACCCCTGGGGCCTCCGCCTCGCCCCGGACCAGCGTGATGCCCGCGTCAAGCGCTTCTTGCAGATCGCGGGTGGGCTCCCCGTTCATGGCCAGCACGCCGCTCACGTGGAAGCCCCCTATCATCACCGGGATGCCGTCGGCCCGGAATCGCTTGGCGAGGTCCAAGCCGCGAGGATACTGGTTCGATTGCACTCCCACCATCCCAATAAGCAATTGCGTGTCGGGATCCTGCGCCTTTTTAAGGATCTTCTTGTAGGGGATTTTTTGCACGGTGTCGTCGTAGCTTTCCACCGTGATGCGCACGTCATCCCCCAGCGTCTTCTTGTCTTCTACTTCTTTTGTAAGACTCTTCAAGCAAGCCAGCGTATTGGACGGCAGGACGCCCCGCCAAAAGCGGAGTATGTGTCCTTCGTCGTCGTAGCGGGTTGGCAATATGTAGACAATATGAAGATGTTTCATTGTGGACGTGCTCCTATCCAGCACAGGCTGGTGTATGTATGAATTCGATTGTACGCCTAATGACCACACTAAGCAATCACAATCTTGCTCCCCACTCGCCGGACATGGACTCCGTTGGCGTGAAGAACTCTCCCCCATGCAAGGGAAACGCTTCGCCTTGAAGGGGACGCCCGGGAAATTTAATGTGGCGGGATGGCGGCATTGCCCGGTAATTTGGGCCATCCGTCACCCTAATCTGGTGACCCCCCGCCTCAAGGGGGAGTGGTCCCGAGGCCTTCGGAATTCGTCCTTGTTCCACGCGAGGGAATGCGGAAATATACCATATACCCCGGTCCCAATCCAATGTGTTCGTTAGGGATGGATGACGCGCATAGCCGCCACAACGGCGCTTCAACATTAACGCTTGGGGATGCGTGTGTATTCCCCAGACGCGCCCATTCTTTTCAAAAGGATCGCCTGGTTCGCCGCGCTCGAATTGTCACGGCGCGGAACACTGGGCCGATATGCAGTCACGGGGAAGGACGCTCCATCCCTCCCCCTTGGCTGGTTCGCTTCTCAAACCACCGAAACCCAGCGTCTGGAGACGCTTGAGGACCTGCTATTCCTCTGCCAATTGCGCCATGGCATCTCACTCCGCCGATAGCACCGCCGCCCACTGGCCTTCGCCGGGAGCAATTAGTTCAATGGATCCCCCCGCTTGCACATTGGTTCCATCGGCCCATTCCGAGTCGAGGATATCCAGCCAACGCACGCGAAAGGCGCCTTCGGCGTCCGTGAGATCCAGCGCCACCGAACCGCCATCGGTGAAGTAGACCGCGTACGCTTCCCCGGGCGCGGCGGCGCAGTAGGCCTCGTCCTCGCCCCGGTTCGAGAGCAGATCATTGCGCGGTTCGGCGGCGAATATGTCGAACGCTTCCTCGAACATCCGCATGCTTCGGATATGTGTCTGAGCGAGTTCGTTTAGTCCCACGCCAGTGAAGTTGGGGCGGATGGGGCGATGAAAGCGGGACGAAGCGAGTCCCCCCACGATGTTGCGCCAAAACTTCCGTGTACCTTCCACCACGCCAGCGCCATGACGTTCGCCGCCGTAAATCTTAACCGAGTTGACTGGTCTGGGCGGATCGCTCACGATTGCCCGGGCGGTTTGCATGTTGTCCCAATGGGTTTGTCCTTCTTGATGGTTGTTCTGGGATATGTCCACATAGGAGTAGAGGTCTGGATGGTCGAAGGTATGGCGGTGCGTGGGATGGGTTAGGTCATGGGCGTCCCACATCTCAGTGACCTCCACGCCTACGCCCGCCTCTTCCGCCTTTTCCCGGATAAACCGCGCCCAGTACCCGCTCCAATGCTCGGACTCGTTGGTCTCGTTGCTGATGCAATACAACACGTGACCGTACTCAAGGGAGATGGACAGCATCTTCTCAACGAAGGCCTCTTGATACGCGAGCACCAGCGGATTGTCCTCTTGCTCCGGCGTGGTGCGGAAAAAAGGATTCTCCCGCTGGGCGGGGTGGGTGTCCACCATTTCCGGCAAGCCGCTTTCCTCGCTCGTGTAGTTGACGTTGTTCGCCGGGTTGTACGGCTGAGCGGACCAGCCCTCGGCCGGATAATCCGCGTGATCGCGGGAATAATCCACGCGATCCCACACCTCGATTTGAACGATGATATCCCGTTCCGCCGTCATTTCTAGCAACTCGCGGAACCGCTCCCAATATTCGTCATTGAACTGCTCAAGATCGTAGAGGCCTGTGCCCGGATCCCGGTGGAACGGGTAAATGTTGTCGTCGTTGAAGAACGGATTCTCCTCGACGATGCGATCCCGGCTTGTCATCGTATTTCGGATGTAGTTGCCGCCGGCGGACGTCAATAGGTCGAGATGGGCTTCAACGCCGTGCTCGCTCAGGTTCGGGTGATTGAAGGGGTTGTCTTGGTCACTCCCGCCAAGAAGCAGCACCGGCTCCCCCTGGTATTGCCAGTACCGGGGATCCTCTTCCCACGGTTGAATGCGGTCCTCTTCCCCATGCGCGGCAAGAGCCGCACCCATCAAAAGCGCCGCCAGTATCACGGTTCCAGAAATCGAGTGGGTCTTCATGATGTACTCCTCCTTATGTTTGGTTCCTTGCCTCTCCCAACTCCACAACGCCCCTGAGGGTTTACTCCTCCCGCGTGATGCCCATGCCGGCCATTGGCAGGACATCGTCCATCGCGGATTGGTCGTATTCGAAGATGGTGAAGCCGGGGGCGCCGCTTTCGCGGGCGAGGCGGATCTGCTCGATGAGCTTCACCGTGTCCGGTTGCATGCCGGGCCACGTAGTGAGACCGATCCCCGGATACACGGGCACGCCATGGGCCGCCTCGATTTGGTTGGCGGTTTGGCGGGCGAATACGTGGTTATGCGGGGTGTAGTTCATGGGACACACGAAGTCGAGATAGCCCCGCTCGCACCAGAGTTCAGCGTCTTGGCCGATGTTGTCGCGCGAATTGCCCCAATTGGGGAATACCGCCGCGGATAACTGCACATCCGGATGGTTTTGTTGAAGTTCCCCGGCCACTTCCGCGACGACGGTGGTAATTTGATCGCGCCGGAACTGGAGCCAGGCCTCGCGAATGTCCGGCTCGTCACGGGTATCGGCCGGCCAATCCCCCACTTCTTCGCCCAAGCGTTCTTGAAATCGCTCCCGGCATCCATCACAGAAGCATCCGTGCGCCCCGGGATAGCGGATGTAGTCAAAGTGAACGCCGTCCACGTCGTAATTCGCCGCGACTTCCAGCATCGAATCAATCTCGAGCTGCTGGTTGTCCGGGTGAGAAGGACACAGCCACGGGGCTTCCCACATGGTTTCCTCGGCGCCGTCGAAGTTAATCATAAGCCGCCCTTCGTCCCTCATACGCGCGACGAACTCAGCCGGCGCCCGGTTGCCCATGTACCAGTTGACCTTCCAGACGTGCAGCTCGACGCCATGTTCTCGGCACGCCTCCAGGCATTCCGCGATAAAATCCCGGCCTTCCTTAACCTCTTCGGCTTGGGGCAGGACGTCGCTGGGGTAATACGCCACGCCGCCCCAAAGCATGTTGGGCAAGACCGCGGTGAAGCCGTTCTCCGCCAGACGCCGGATGGCGGTGTCCCAGTCCTCGCCTCCCACGCCATCGGGTTGATGACGCCAGACGCCGCGCCATTCCCCGGCGACAGGCGTCTGGTTCTTGGCGAAGGCCTCGGTGGCCTTCCGCGCCCCATCCCGTATCAAGGCTATGGCTTCAATAAACTCCTCTTGGTCCATGTGGCCCTTTGCTTCCTCCATGAGGCCCGCGGCGTCATCCAGCGCCTCCAAGGCGCGGGGATCGTTCAGTTCGGCCCGCATATCATCCAGGCCGGCATATCCGGCCACGCGATCGGCGCGGGCCAGCATGCCCTCCGCCGCATCCCGCCAAACGTTGTCGTCGAGATACCCCAGCATTGCGAGGAGGAGTTGCTGCTTGGCAACGGGATCCTGGGGAAGCATCACGTGGCTCATATACACCAGCCGGGGAGACCCTGTGATGGCGGGAGCATCGAATACAGCGCCGTCCTCGTCCTCCCACGCCGCCAAGACTTCGGCGTCGTCGCTTGCAGGGTAGGCGGTCGTGATGTTCCATGAGCCTTGCGCGGCTCGTTCGGGCGCTCCCTGGAGTTGCGCTGTGGGAATGATAGCGGCGAAGTGGCCGGGCCATTCCTGCCAGATATGCTGGCCTAGGCGAAGCCCGCCGGCTTCGGCGATGGAACTGGGCAAGTGATAGAAAGCAAGAACCTTGCCCCCCTCATTCTCCATCCACCGGACAATATTCGCCTCAATGTCTTCCGGCAGGTCCGGCGTGTCCGGCATGATAAGCAGGTCCAACTCGCCAAGCGGCAGGCCGCCCGGCTCCAAATCGCTCACGAGACGGTAGTCCAGCCCCACCTCGCTCAACATGGTCCCGATTGGCTGCACGTGCTGCACAATGGACTGCGGGTCGCCGGCGCCCCTTGCGGCAGCGGCCTCGGCGCGCAGTACGCCGATGGTTCCCCCCTCCGGCACGACGCGCACGCTTCTTACGTCCATCCGCGTATCCTGGTTAGCACGACGCCACGCGGAGAAGCGCACGGTTGAGATCTCGCTCCAGCCTTCCGGCTCTCCCTCGATGTCCGTGCCCTTTCTTGGAATGCGCAAAGTGATCCAGTCTTCCTCAGGCAGCACGGTATTCACGTGATACCAGCCGCCACCGCTTTGTAAATAGACATTAACCCACGAAATGGGCGCCGAATCCGCGCATCGTATCTCGATTTCGAGAGCCGACGCTCCCGACAGGTCCAGCTCAACTCTCGCATCCCAACTGGCGCGCGGAAAATCCGTCCCCTCGAAATTGCAGGGCAACCGCACGCCGCTGACGCCATCGAACTCCATTTCCTCCGCAGGGGCGGTATCCCCCATTGGATCCCATTGGATGGCGTGAAGATCCAAGGACTCCCCGTTGGCATGGACGGGAAGACAGACCGCAGCCACCGCTATCCCAGCGATCAGCCACAAACCTTGAGTTGCACTGCGAACGCTCATCATCATTCCTCCTTAGCTCTTGGTCTGCCATTTCACATGGACAGGATTTACATCCCCCAACCCCTCTCTAAACACCTTTATACCCGCCGCTCCATGTCAAAGTTGCCCGGATCCCCAAAGGGCGCAGGGGGGACACGCTGTTGCGCATCCCCCGCGATTGGGCCAGTTATTCCCATTCAGGGAGGCTCAGTTAGCGCCGCCACCTAAGTCGGCGCCGGTGAATGCCCTCGCTGTGACTGGGCACATCGGCCTCTTCCACATCGAACCGCCACGCTGTGATCCATCCCCTGCCCTATTCCGGCCGCGTGATGCCCATGCCCGCCAATGGGAGCACATCGTCCATCGCGGACCGATCGTATTCGAAGATGGTGAAGCCGGGGGCGCCGCTTTCGCGGGCGAGGCGGATCTGCTCGATGAGTTTCACCGCGTCCCGTTGCATGCCGGGCCAGGTGGTAAGGCCTATCCCGGGATATACGGGCACGCCGTGAGCCTTGGCGATCTGGGTCGAGGTTTGGCGGACGAACTCATGGTTGTGCGGGGTGTAGTTCATGGGACACACGAAGTCGAGATAGCCCCGCTCGCACCAGAGTTCAGCGTCTTGGCC
>SKRY01000096.1 GCA_007118235.1 Candidatus Hydrogenedentota bacterium
CAGGCGCGCGCGTTGCGCGATGAGTTGGCTGAGACGGGTATGTACGGACGGCGAGCCGCCGTCATCAAAGCCAAACCCGCCGCGTTCACGGCGCAGCCCTACCTGTTCAGCATGGTGTTGAGTGAAGACGTCTCCGCCGCCGGTATTGATGCCGATGCCCAGGTGCTGGCGCGGCTGCTCGAGGGATTGCGGCCCTACGGGGGAGTAGCGTACTTGGGCATTGCGCCCGGCGGTGAAAACGATTATCCCGGGGCGGCCTATGCTGTGGCGGTGGATCAGGTTTCTTTTGACGCGCCCGCCGACTTTCCAAGGATAGCATCCCGGTTTGAGCAAGAGATGAGCCTGCTGGAGGCGGCGCAAGCCGCGGATGTCGACCAGGTCTCGGTGGAAACTTCTGGAGACTTCGCCAGCGTGAGCCTGAAGGACGACAAGACCGCGGCCCGTTCACGGATGATGCTGGCCGCCAACGTGGAGCCGGTTTCGCTGCAAACGCCGGGGGCCGCTCTGTTGGACGCGGCGTTGGCCGCCGCCGTGGACGGCTTGTCTATCCAATCCCCCGTAGATTTCCCGCGCCTGATGTCATCAACCAGCGGGGAAAGCCTATCCCAAGAACTCTCCCGCGCCATTCAGGCCATGGAGGTGGATCGAGTCTCCGTTGAGACGCCCCGCCGCTTTCCGAGTCCCGCCACCTTGGCCTTTCGTGGCGGCAGACCCAGACAGGCTGATTCAGAACCCCGCAAGGATTTCGTCTTGGCCGTGCGAGGCGGTCCACTGAGCGGAGCCGGCCAATGGACGCATCAATACTCGGACTCCTCCAACACGAACTTCTCGCCGGATAGCCGGGCCAAGGCGCCCTTGGGCGTGCTGTGGTTTGGGGGGCCTTGTAACAACAATATCCTGCCCCGCCATGGACATGGCCCCGTGCCGCACGTGGTGGGCGGCCGGATCATCCTGCCGGGGCCCGAGACCATTAGCGCAAGGTGCGTCTACACTGGGCGGGAGATCTGGGAACAAGAGTTCCCGGGGATTGGCCACCCATTCACCGACCAAGACCTAGAGGAACGCTACAGGTCGGGCGAATCCGTCTTCATGCATAACGCGGATGGGGTAGGGGCCAATCAGATCGGAAGTCCGTATGTCTCGCTACCCGACGGCATCTACGTCCGGTACAAGACCCGCGTCTACCGCCTTGCGCCGGACTCGGGCGAGATCGAGGCCGAGTTCCAGCTACCCGTTGATCCGGAGCGCGAGGGGAAGCCCGACTGGGGTCACCTCAGCGTGTGGAACGATCTGCTCATTACCACCGTTGATCCCCAGGTCTTTGATGACGAGGACTACGTGTATGCGTTCCAGACCATGGAAGATATCAAGGGCCGGGACTGGGACGCCACGTCCAGCAACAGGCTTGTGGTCATGGATCGCCACAGCGGCGAGGTACTGTGGGAACGCGAAGCGCGTATTGGTTTCCGGCACAACGCCATCGTCACGGGGAGCGGCCGGCTCTACCTTATTGATGGACTCTCCGAGGAGGCGGTACAACACTTGCAGCGGCGCGGCGAAACACCCGAGGACGCCGCGCTTATGGCGCTGAATCCTCATACCGGGGAGGAACAATGGAAGAAGGCCACCAGCATATTCGGAACGTGGCTTAACTACTCCGAACCCCATGATATCCTGGTCCAAGGCGGCCGGCCCGGAGGCCTGCGGGGGCTGGACGACGAGCCCAGCGATCGCGTGGCCGCGTACGAAGGCGCCACGGGCTCGGCGCTTTGGGAGCAATCCCCAAGCGAATATTTTGGCCCCTTGTCCATTCGCGGCGAGGAAATCTACTTGGCCCCGTCGGCGCGCTCTGGTCAGGGATGGGCGCTGGACCTCCATACGGGCGAGGAGAAGCGGCGCGAACAGCCTCATACGGGGGAAAGCGCCCGGTGGACCTATAATCGCCGCTACGGTTGCAACACCCACAATGTAAGCGAACACCTCATCACGTTCCGTTCAGGCGCCGCAGCGTATTTCGACCTCGAACACGATTCCGGCACGGGTTTCTTCGGCGGGTTTCGTTCGGGATGCACCAACAACATGGTGGTGGCGGACGGGGTGGTGAACGCCCCGGACTACACGCGGACTTGCACATGCAGCTATCAGCACCAGACCTCGCTAGCCTTGGTGCACATGCCGGATGATTCTAATATCGAGGCATGGACCACCTACGACGGCGCCCCGCCGGATCCCAAGGGCTACGGACTCAATTTCGGAGCCCCCGGCCGGCGGGTGGACCGCGCAACAGGGGTAACATGGCATGACGAGGCCGGCGCGCAACGCCGCCATCCCTCGGCCATCACCGACAACGGCGGCGGCATCGACTGGGTGGCCGCTTCTGGCCGCGAGTTGAATGGTGAAATCACTGTCTACGACCTTCTCGAGACCGAATACACCGTGCGGCTTCATTTCGCCGAGCTAACCAGCGGCGTAGAGACCGATGAGCGGGTGTTCGACGTGCTCATCGACGGCGAGGAAGTGTTGAGCGGCTACGACATCGTGGCCGAGGCGGGCGGTTGTTTCCGCGGCGTGGTGGAGGAATTCACCGTGAATGCCAACATGACGATGAACATCGAACTGCGGAAAGCCGAGGGGTCAGCCCTCGATCCGTTTATCAACGGGGTCGAAGTCGTGGCCAACGAAGCCGAACTAGCCGCGACTAAATAGCACACGCTACCCATCCACATGAGACCGCCCTTGGAGGCTCCGCGAAACGCGGGATCCCAGGGGCGGCTGCTTTTTGTAGGCGGAATGGGGGCGTCCGGAGGGTTGTTCTGTTAACGATAAGTACTTTGTGGAAACGTTTTGGCATGACGGCATGGTCACTGCGATGACACCAGTGAGACGCCGCCGGATGCCGCCATCTGCTAAGCAGCAGGAAAGGAGTGATCATGAAAGGATTGAAGTCGCTTGCCATCGGTGCTCTAGGGATTGGGCTACTCTTCGGCTACGTTGGGTTCCTGTACACGGGAACTGCTGACGCGGACGCGGAGCCCGCCACGGCTCCGGAAGATGTGCGGCCGCCATTGGTGGGCACGGAGTTGCCGAATCTGCCCTTGACCACCGTGGAGGGAGAGGCCGTGAATTTGAAAGATGAACTACAGGAACAACCGGCGGTGCTGGTATTCTACCGGGGCGGGTGGTGCATGTACTGCAACATGCAGCTTGGACAACTCGCAACCATTGAGGGAGACCTTCAGGACCTCGGATACCGAATCATCGCGGTTAGTCCGGATAAGCCGGAGGAGTTGCACGCTTCCGCCGAAGAGCACGATCTTGGATACACCCTGTACTCGGACAGCTCCCTGGCGGCCGCCAGCGCCCTTGGTCTCGTGTTCCGTGTGGACGAAGAAACCTTGGACCTTTATGGGGAGTACGGGATCGACCTGGCCGAGGCCTCGGGCGGCGCCAACGAGGACCTCTTGCCCGTGCCAGCCGTGTTTGTCATTGATTCGGACGCCACGATTCAGTTTCACTATGTGAATCCGGACTACACGGCGAGGATTGCTCCGGAATTGCTCCTAACGGCGGCGCGCGTCACATTGGAATAAGGGCCTTGAGCAAGCCGGCGGCGTGGCCGTGTTTTCAGTAATGTGAAAATCTGGACGCGGGACGCCGCCGCCGGTTACAATGGTGTCTAACTGGTTTCACGTGTGTTCTCAAAGGAAAGAGCGGCCTAGCTCGGAAGGAACAGAGGATATGAGCATTTGGTCCATAATTAGAAAAGAGGTCCGGTACAATCTCGGCAATTTCGTCATTGGGTTGGTGTGCATTGCCATGGCCTTGGGAATCGTGGTCGGCGCCATCACGTTGTTGAGCGCGCACGACATCAAGACCGAGCGGCTGGTCGAAGCCAAGGAGCGCGAGACCCGCGAGGCGATGACCAAGCTGGAAGACGATTACCGTCTGATGATGCGGGATATGGGACACAACGTCTTGGTTCTCCATGAGGAACAGTCCATTGAGGACCTGCGCATGCGTGGCGCCCCGGACACGTACATGCCGGAAGAATATGTTTTCGAACTCTCCACCGGAGGGATCGAGAATCTGAATCATCTTTTCCCCATTCTTCAGGAACGCGCCACGTGGCCGGAAATGGAGCGCGAGGTGATCTTTTCCGGAACGATGGGCCAAGTCCCGAACTTCGAGAAGCCGCAGTTCCTTAATGACGAAGGCCGCTATCGCAATCCCATTCGCGAGACGCTCCAAGAGGGCGCCATCGAGGTCGGGTTTGAGATCGCCCGCGTGGAGGACCTCTCCGTGGGCGATACGGTGACGTTGTTTGATGAGGAGTTCACCATCCACCGCGTCCACTCCCGCAAGGGAAACGAGGACGATGTAACGGTGTGGGCTAGCTTGGACAAGGTGCAAGAGTGGTTCGACCGGGAAGGGCAGATTAACGGCATACTCGCCTTGGAGTGCGTCTGTGATTTCGAGAGTTTCGGCATGGTGGAGGAAGAAGTCCGCCAGATATTGGCGGATACCCAGGTGCTGGAATTCGGCACCATCTTGCGCGCCCGCTTCGAGGCCCGCGCGCGAGCCGATGAAATGCATCAGAGCGCGGTGCAACAGGAGCAAGCGTACCGCGAGCAGTTGGGCGCTCAACGGGCGGGGCTGGTGCGTATCATGGTTCCGGTGGTGTTGTTGGGCGCCGCTGTGTGGATCTTCTTCCTGATCCTTAATAACGTCAAGGAGCGCCAAGGCGAGATCGCCATCATGCGCACCGTCGGCGTGGGACAAGGCAAGATCATGGGTATTTTTTTGGTGAAAGCCGCCCTCATGGGTGTCGCCGGCGCCTTGATTGGTTATCTAGCGGGAATGATCGGAGGGGCCGCGTGGGAAGGGATCCCCATCTGGCAAGCAGAATTCGGACGCCTGATAAGCCCCGCCTTAGCCGGTTTGGTCTTGATTGGCGCGCCAGTCCTGGCCATCATCGCGGGCTGGATCCCCGCCATGAAGGCGGCGCAAGTGGATCCCGCCGTGATTCTGCGCGAAGAGTAACGCCGCACGCGTTCTATCGCGCCAACCGCAAATTCCAGGAGGGGAGAGAATTGACCCAGACAGCGGCGTTGCACGTGCAGGAAGTCTCGAAATACTACGATCGCAACGGGAGGCACATCACCGCGATGGAGAATGTCTCCGTTGAGGTGAAAGCCGGAACATTCATGGTTATTCGCGGGCCTAGCGGCAGCGGAAAGAGCACCCTTTTGCTGGCCGCGGGGGGATTGTTGCGGCCCGATACGGGCAAGGTGATGGTGGGTGGAGAGGACCTGTACGCGCTTTCGCCGGATAGACGCACCGTCTTCCGGGGAAAGAACATCGGATTCGTTTTCCAGCAGTTCTATCTCGTTCCCTATTTGACGGTGCTCGAAAACGTGAAAATGCCGGGCATCGCCCTTGAGATTCAAGGGTTGAACGAGCGCGCCGCCGAGTTATTGGGCCGGTTTCAGCTGAGCGAACGCCTGGAGCATTTCCCTTCCGAACTCAGTATTGGGGAGCGGCAACGGGTCGCGTTGGCGCGCGCGCTCATCGCGAAACCCGGCGTTCTACTGGCGGATGAGCCCACCGGCAACCTCGATGTGGATAACGAAAAGATCATTGTGGATTGTCTGTGGGAGTACGCTCAAAACGGCGGCGCGGTCCTTATGGCGACCCACGGGCTACGCACGGACGGATTCGACGACGTGGTCGAACTCGAAGGAGGCCGGCTGAAACCATGACGTTGCCTCGGCTAATGGTTACCAAACGCAGGATAATCACAAAAGGAGTTCCACAATGATCCCACATGCCGTATCCACGGTGAAATATCTCAAGTTTGCCATCTTGCTTGCGGGCGTTATTGCGATCGCTGCTCCGGCGGCGGCCTGTCCCATTCCGGTGTATCAATACTCGCTTGAATGGTGGGAGCGCGACCCCTACGAGGTCTATGTCTTTGACAACGAGAATCTCACCGAGGAGCAAAACGGATTGGTTGAGCGCCTGAAACGCATTTCGGAAGGCAATGAGGAGAATACGCCGGCCAATATCCGGCTCCGTCTCGTACGGTCCGAATCGGAGGACCGGCTGCGGGCGCATTCGGCCCTGCGCGGAGAGGAACCCGAGACCTTTCCTTGGATGGTGGTTTATTATCCCTCCATATCCTCGCATTCGCGCGAGCCCATCTGGATGGGCGAATTGACTGAGGATAACCTCAATTCCCTGTTGGATTCCCCAAAACGCCAAGAGATAAGCTCACTTCTTCTAGATCGCACGTCGGTGGTTTGGTTGCTGTTGGAGAGCGGGAATTCCAGTTCCGACAACGAGGCCGCGGCGTTGATTGAGGAAGAGGTCCAGCGGCTTGAGGAGACGTTGGTTCCCTCCGATCCCAGCGCGTTCGCCTTGGACGACATTCCCATCTTCGATATCAAGTTCGAGACGATGCGAATGTCCCGTGATGACGACGCGGAACGCATGTTCGTCGAGATGCTGACAAAAAGCGAGGTGGATCTCCACGAGTACGAAGATGAACCCATGCTGTTTCCGCTCTTCGGCCGGGGCCTCATCATGTATGCCCTGGTAGGGCGGGGGATCAATCCATACATGATTCGGGACGCCGCCGAATTCCTCACGGGACCGTGTTCGTGCACGGTGAAGTCGCTCAATCCGGGCGTGGACATCATCACGTCGGTGGACTGGGCGGGGAATATCGACCAAGTTTCCGAGGACTTCGCCACGGAAGACCCCGGTGGCTTGGGGGGCTTCATGGATAGCGTTGATCAGGCTGGACAAGAAGAGCCCGGCATCGAATAACCCGATCGAAACGTTCGCCGGGACCGGTGGCATACAAGGCCAGGGTCCCGGCGCGCGCATCCAAGGAGAACGGTGTGAATGCAAGCCTGAAAGGAGCGGCGGGGCCTGTCGTTTGGGGCGTGGCGGCCATCGCCATTCTGGTCATTGTGGCGGCCATAATCATCGGACGCGAGGGAGGGCCGCGACGGGATAGGGAGGAGGTGACGGTCTTCTGCGACTCCTCCATGAGTGGCGTCATGAACGAGATCATCGAGGTGTTTCATCGCCGTTCCAGCATCCAAATCAACACCCACTTCGGACCTTCCGGGGAGCTTCTGGAAGCGTTCAACAGCGAGCCCGCGGCCGCGGATCTGTTTCTTCCGGGCGGCTTGGTCTATCTGGAGCGCGCCGGGGAACACATTGAGGAGACCAATCCGTTGGCTTGGGCCGTTCCCGTTATTCTTGTGCAATTCGGCAACCCGGAAGGGATTGAGACCGTCGAGGATCTGGCCAGGCCCGGACTGGAACTCGCCTTGCCCGATGGCGATGTAACGGTCATGGGCCGCATCATACCAAGAATTCTTGAACACCATGGCTTAACCATGGAGGACATTCAGCCCAACCTCGCGCTCACCCCAACGGCGGAAGCCGAGCTTACCACCGCAGTGCGCCTCGGCCGTGTGGACGCCGCCATCACATGGGAGCCCGTGGCGCGTCAAGCCGCTCGGTGCGATGTCGTGCCTATTCCGCTCGAAGAGGATATCGTGACGGAACTGGCCATTGGACTATCTTCCGAATCGCTGAATCCGGATTCCGCGCG
>SKRY01000036.1 GCA_007118235.1 Candidatus Hydrogenedentota bacterium
CGGCCGCCAAACAAGGACTTGCCCTTGAGCACGTTCATGGCGTTGATGGCGCCGCCCAGGACTTGCAGGAACTGCGCCGCCACGTGGTTCTCGAAGACAATGGGCATGGCTCCGCTACCGCACGGGGTTCCTCCCAGCCGTTGGATGGCGTCGCGCGCGCAGCGCTGGGCCACCCAGCGGGAGCGCAAGGCGTCGTAAGTGCGGGCGAAATCGAACTCCGACCCCATTTCCTGTTCGCCCTCATCCCCCGCCACGGCCACGACGGCGCACGAGCAGTGCGCGTCCCTGAAGCGCCGCCGCATGCCACGAGAGCTGTAAAGACTCAACGCAAACTGGGCGTCCCCGTAGGTGGCGCGTTGCACGTTTTGAACACGCGAATCCTGGCCGAGCGTCTCTTGTTCGAGCGCCTTCGCGAACGCTATCTTCTCCGCCACCGGAATCCGCCGGAAGTCTTGTTCGCTCCAGTCATCTTCGCTCTGGTGGGTGGCGGGTTGAAGGAAATTGTGCTCGTCGGGGTCATTGGCCTGGGCGTTGTGCCAAGCGGCGCGGGCAACGCTCTCGGCGCCTCCGGGCATGTCGCTCGAATAGGCGAAGCCCACGCGGTGGTCATCGGTAAACACCCGCACGCCAACGCCCACGGCCTCCGCCGAGGCCAGGGTTTCCACCTCGCCCCCGGCGACTTCAATGTCGAGTTCGTCTTCCCAGACATGCACCGCTTCGGCGTCCTTCGCCCCAAGGGCCAAGGCGCTATCCACCACGCGTTCGAGAAGTTCAAAGACATCCGTGTTCATGAGGCGGCCCGCCTTACGCTTTTGGTGGCGTCAACCAGACTGCGCACAAAGGCTCCCACTTGCTCGATGGCGTTGGCGTGATTGCCGTGCTCCCCGATGAGGCGCACGATGGCGCTGCCCACCACCACGCCGTCGGCATAGGCCGCGACCTCGGCGGCTTGCTCCGGCCGGCTGATGCCAAACCCCACCGCGACGGGCTTGTCCGTGTGCTGGCGAATGGCGCCGACCGCTCCCTTGACGGTGTCCTCGACGCGCTCCTGGACGCCGGTCACGCCGGTGCGGGAAACGTAGTAGATGAACCCCGTCGACGCTTCCGCGATCCGCTTGATGCGTTCCGGCGTGCTCGTCGGGGCGGCGAGAAAGACGGTGGCGATGCCTTTGTCTTGCAAGCGCTGGCGGTACTCCTCCGCTTCTTCCACGGGCAAATCCACGCAAAGCACGCCGTCCACGCCCGCATCGGCGGCCGCCGCGGCGAACAGCTCCAGCCCATAGGCCAGCACCGGGTTGAAATACGTGAAGAGCAACAGGGGCAACTCGCACCCGCCCTGGCGCACTCGTTTGACCATGGCGAGGATATCCTCCAGCGAGACATCGCCTTGCAACGCCCGCTGCGCGGCTTCTTGATTCACCACGCCATCGGCCAACGGGTCGGAAAACGGCACGCCCAGTTCAAGGACGTCCACGCCCGCCTGCTCAAAATCCAGAATGAATTGCTCGGTGCGATCGAGAATGGGATCGCCCGCGGCGATATAGGGGATGAAGGCGGTCTCGCCCCGGGAACGCAGTTCGTTGAAGCGCGCGTCAATCCGGTTCACAGGTCCTCCTTCGCGGGGTTAATGAAGCGAGTGGCCTGCTGCACATCCTTGTCGCCCCGGCCGGACATGTTAATCACCACGATTTCGTCTGGCTTCATGGCGGGCACAATCTTGACGGCATGACCGATGGCGTGCGCACTCTCCAACGCAGGGATAATGCCCTCAAGGCGGCTGACGAGTTGAAACCCCTCCAGGGCCTCATCGTCGTTGGCGTAGACATACTGGACCCGGCCCGCTCCATGAAGGTAGGCGTGCTCCGGTCCGACGCTTGGATAATCAAGTCCCGCCGAGACGCTATGCGTTCCGAGGATTTGGCCGTGTATATCTTGCAAGACATAACTCATGGCGCCGTGCAGCGTGCCCTGAACGCCGCCCGCGAACCGGGCCGCGTGCCGCTGCGTGTCGATGCCAAAGCCGCCGGCTTCGACGCCAATCATGCGCACCCCGGGATCGCCGAGGAAGTCGAAGAATAGCCCGATGCTGTTGCTGCCTCCGCCCACGCACGCGAGAAGCACGTCAGGCAAACGGCCCTCCTTTTCCTGAAGCTGACGCCGCGTCTCTTCGCCGATGATTTTCTGAAAATCGCGGCAAATCATGGGATAGGGGTGCGGGCCGTGCACCGTGCCAAGGACGTAATGTGTGTTCCCGATATTCGTCACCCAGTCGCGGATGGACTCGTTGATGGCGTCCTTGAGCGTCCGGGAGCCCGCTGTCACGGGGATGACCCGCGCCCCCAGCAAGCGCATGCGGAAGACGTTGAGTTCTTGGCGCGCCATGTCTTCCTCGCCCATGTACACGTCGCACTCCAACCCCACCTGAGCCGCCGCCGTCGCCGTGGCCACGCCGTGCTGGCCCGCGCCGGTCTCGGCGATGATGCGTTCCTTGCCCATCGCTTGCGCCAGAAGCACTTGGCCCAGGGCGTTGTTGATCTTGTGCGCGCCGGTATGCGCGAGGTCTTCCCGCTTGAAGTATACGCGCGCTCCGCCAAGGCGGTTGGTGAACCGTTCGGCGAAGAAGAGCGGCGTGGGCCGGCCTATATAGTCCTTCTGATAGCGCCGGAGCCGCCGTTGAAACGCCTCGTCGTCTTTCGCCCGGTTGTAGGCGTCCTCGAGTTCGGTCAGCGCGGGCATGAGGGTCTCGGGGACGAACTTGCCCCCGTACGCCCCGTACCGGCCCTTACTGTCCGGGTAGGGATAATCGTGCGTTTCGGATGAAAGCGCGTGTTCGTTCATGATCCTTCTTTCCCGGGGCGCTTTCCACGCCCCCGGCGGTATCTACTCCATACGGTTTCACGGCCTGCACGGCCTCGGCCACGTTGTCCGGCGTGAGGCCGCCCGCGAGAATGACGGGCCGTTCAAGCGCCACCGCTCGCCGGGCCGCGGCCCAATCACACGTGACGCCGGTCCCGCCCCGTTGACCGGGCAAGGAGGCGTCCAACAAATAGCCGCCCACCCGGTAGGCCAGCATGGATTCGGGCTGAAAATGCTCGCCCGCGCTGAACGCCTTGATGGCGCGATGGCCCAGGGCGTTGGCCATTTCGGGCGATTCCTCGCCGTGCAGTTGCACGACGTCCATGAAACCAAGGTATTCCCAGATTCTGCCCAGCGATTCGTTGACGCACACGGCGGCCGCGGAAACAAAGGGCGGCAAAGCCTCGACAATTCGCATTGCCTCGTCCGGGTTGATGTAGCGTTGTTTCGCCTTGGCCTCGGGCGCGAAATTGAACCCGAGCGCGTCCGCGCCGGCATCCACGGCGGCCATCGCGTCGTCGAGGCTGGTGATGCCGCATATCTTAATCCGAATCACGGCCCAGCAGCTCCCGGATGGTCTCGGCGATGTTGCTGCTCGTTACCAGGGTTTCGCCAATAAGCACCGCGTCCACGCCGCCGTCTTCCAAGCGCTTCATATGCTCTCGCGTTTGAATGCCGCTTTCACTAACGAGGACATGTCCCCCGGGCACATGCTTGCGAAGCTCCAGGGTGGTGTTCACATCCACCGTGAACGTGTCCAGATTCCGGTTGTTGACGCCAATGATGTGACACTGGGCGTTGACGGCGCGCTCCAGTTCTTCGAAGTCATGCGTCTCAACGAGCACGGCCATGCCCAGGGAACGGGCCAAGGCCTGAAATTCGCTGAGTTGCGCGTCGGACAGGATGCGCACGATCAACAATATGGCGTCGGCGTTGGCCGCCCGGGCTTCGTAAATCTGATATTCATCAACGATAAACTCCTTGCGCAGACATGGCAAGGTCACGCCTTGACGGACGTTTATCAGATCCGCCAACGAACCCTTGAAATAGCGGCTATCCGTCAGCACGGACAATGCCCTCGCGCCCGCCTGCTCATAAAGGGCCGCCAAGCCCACGGGGTCCATATCTTCCATGAACACGCCCTTGACGGGCGACGCGCGCTTAATCTCGGCGATCAGGCTGATGCCCGGCGCGCGCAACGCGTCGCGAAAGGGCCGGGTGGGCCGGGCGGCCGCGACGCGTTCGTGGAGTTCTTCTATCGGAACCGCCTTTTTCTGGGCGGCGACTTCCTCGCGCTTATGCGCACATATTTCGTCAAGAATCATGAGAAATCCGGCTTAATTGCTCCAGTTTTTCCAGGGCCGCGCCAGAATCGATGGATCTCTGGGCCGCTTGGATCGCTTCACGCCACTCGCCGCCATCTTGACCCGCAAGAATGCCCGCCGCGGCGTTCAACACCACCACGTCGCGATGCGGGCCGGGCTTGCCTTCAAGAACGCCGCGCAAGATGGCCGCGTTCGTTGCCGCGTCTCCACCCGTGATGGCGTCGCGGGAAGCCGTGGAAAGCCCCAAGTCTCGGGCGTCAATCTCGTAAGTTTTCACATCCCCATTGGCGGCTTCCGCCACTAAGGAAGGTCCTCCGAGGGTCAACTCATCCAGTCCATCCGAACCGGCCACCACGAAGGCGCGGCGCGCCCCGAGATTGGCGAGCACATGGGCCAACGGCTCAACCAGCGTGCTGTCGAATACGCCCATGACCTGCCCACATGCCCGGGCGGGATTGGTAAGCGGTCCCAGAATATTAAATACGGTTCGGATCTTCAATTCGCTCCGCACCGGGGCCACGTGCTTCATGGCGGTGTGCAGGGTCCGGGCAAAGAGGAACCCAATCCCCGCTTCATCAATACACGCCCCTACGCGATCCGGCCCGGCCTCAATGTTGATGCCCAGGGATTCAAGCACATCCGCGCTGCCGCATTGGCTGGAGGCGCTGCGGTTGCCGTGCTTCGCGACGGCCACGCCCGCCCCCGCCACCACAAAAGCAGCCGCCGTGCTGATATTGAACGTGTTGGAATGATCCCCACCCGTCCCGCAGGTGTCGACCAGCGGTTTCCGGTCCGTGTGAATCGGGGTGGCCATCTTGCGCATGATTTCGGCCAAGCCGGTGATCTCATCCACCGTCTCGCCTTTCATGGCCAAGGCCACCAGAAAGGCGCTGACATGCGTGGGGATCGCCTCGCCGGTCATGAGCATTTCCATGGCCGACGCCGCCTGTTCCCGCGAAAGATCTTGACGTTTGACTAGCGAGGCGATGTACTCTTGCATAATCCCTCGTGGCGGTTCCTGAAACCCGTTCTGGCGCGCGATTGTCGCATCTGCCCATCCCGCTCAGTGGTTCGTGCGCATTAAGTTTGTGGATGCTGCCCCCAGTCGCCGGGTAATCGGCTGCTCCTGGGGCAACATCCCCGTACCGCCGGCGTCTCGCCGGCATGTATATCGCGGCTTGGAGCGCGGTTTTTCTTGCCGGCAAGATAGCCGGCGCTACGAATCCCCCTTGCGAAGGGGGTGGCCCGCAGGGCCGGGGGATGTAAACGCCCCCAAACCGCCGTATCCGGCGATGGGAATACTTCGTACCGCCGGCGTCTCGCCGGCATGTATATCGCCGCTTGGAGCGCGGTTCTTCTTGCCGGCAAGATGCCGGCGCTACGCCCCCCCTTGCCAAGGGGGTGGCCCGATGGGCCGGGGGTTGTAAACGCCCCCACACCGCCGTATCCGGCGTGTTTCCCTTAAGGCGTTGAACTCTAGCAATGCCTTGGGGCTAAGTCAAGATTTCAAACTCCCCTCAATCGCCGGATTAGGACGCTACTTCACGGAACGACATCCCCCTTGATCCCCTTCGAAGGGAGAATCCTACATGAATGCCGGCAAGATGCCGGCGCTACGGCTCAATTCCCCCTTGGAAGGGGGTGGCCCGAAGGGCCGGGGGATGTAAACACCCATAACACCGCCTTGGCCGGCGATCGGGACTCCATTCAATTCACCGGCTCATGCGAGCGCGTTGGGCTCGAGCGATTCGAGCACGGGCCGCGCGCCGTGGGTCAAGACTTCCTCCGCGCGGGCCACAACCTCCTCCGGCGCGATGCGAAGCATGCAGCGGTGGTCAGTGGCGCAGGTGGGTTGTTGGCATGGGCCGCAATACACGGGCCTGCGCAACACATAGCCTCGTTCGTAAGGGCCAGTCGAATACACAGGCCGCGTCGGACCCATGACGCAAACGGTGGGGACGCCAAAAGCCACGGCCACGTGACGGGGACCGGAGTCGTTGCCGATCAGCAGGTCCAACTGGGATATGACGGCCTTGAGTACGGCGATGCCGTCCGCGCCGTGGGACTGTGGCTCCAACATGGGATGCCGCGCGGCCTTGAGCACGGCTTCCCGCGTGTCGGCTTCGTCCGGCCCCGTAAGCAGCACGCATCGCGCGTCCACTCGTTCGCGCAGCGCATCGGCCACGGCGGCGTAGCGTTCAGCAGGCCACCGCTTGCTGGGACCAAACGCCGCGCCGGGCGCGAATCCTACCAGCGGCCCCTCGCCCGCCCACGCCTCGGCCAAGCGGGCGCGGAGGGCTTCCTTGGCGTGCAGTTCCAAGCCTTGGCCGTCATCGGCGCATCCCAGCGGCCGCAGCAGATCAAGGTATTCGCTGGCCATGTAAACGGGTTCGATGCGGCCATCGACGCGGTTCGGCGGTTCCGCGTCGGTCAGGAGCCAGCGCCGTCCGCCGCGATCGTAACCCAGCCGCCGCCGGGCTCTCGTGAGCCGGGCCAAAAGCGCCGCGCGGAAACTGTGGGGCAGCACCACGGCCAAATCGCGCGCTGCTGGACGCAACCGCTTCGCGACAGCGAACAATTGTCCGGCGCCTGGCTGGACCGGAATGGGCTCCAAGGCATCGACGTGCGGCAGCCCTTCGAGCAGACACACGGTCCCCGGCCGGCCCGCCACGGTAATCCGGGCGCCGGGAAACGTCCGCCGAAGACTTCGCAAGGCAGGCGTGGCCATGGCGGCGTCGCCAAGCCAATTCGGGGCGAGAACAAGGATTTGGTTAACAGACATGATTTACAAGATTAACAGGATGGAATCAAGAGTATAAGGATCAAGGGTTAAGAACCACGGAATAACACGGAATTGGAACCACGGATGGACACGGATAAACACGGATTAATATTTTTGAATGAAGGCTTTTCAGAGAGTCCAGAACCATGACACACGGCCGGGCTGCTCCATTAGAATAGTTTTATTGAACTCATGGATAAGACCGGAGGTGAACCTCACAATCCAAATTGCTTAACCCCAAATATTGTCCAGATTGGCCCTATAGCATTCTTAATCCGTGTTTATCCGTGTCCATCCGTGGTTCCAATTCCGTGTTATTTCGTGTCATTCCGTGGTTCTTAATCCACCGCCGGGTCAATCGGAGCGCGGCGCCCCCATCCTATCAATTTCAATGGCGTACTGGCTACTTCCCAAGCGTCACGTTGTGATGCATGCGCTCCACGAACTCCTCCTCCCCAAGCGTCTCACGGAAGGCTCTTTCACGGTTGACGACGTAATCCCGCAGGATTTCGCCGCAATCAAACACGGCCCGCACGAACACCACGAAGAAGAAGACCAAGTTCAAGGTAAGCCAAAGCGCCATCCGATGAGGGCTGTCGAGA
>SKRY01000068.1 GCA_007118235.1 Candidatus Hydrogenedentota bacterium
CTGGGGGTCAAGAGGTCGTGGGTTCAAATCCCGCCGCCCCGACCATTCATAAGTCCCGCCGTATCAACGACTTACGTTGATACCCGCCAAAACGGCGCGGCCTCCCCTCGAATGTGGAGTTTCTTCTCCGCGCCTTGGCGGCTTAGCGTGAGATGATATCCCGCCGCACGTTAAGCCGCAAAGAATTGCGGCTGTTTCGGCCCTCCGGTATACACAGAAATACCCCGATCCTCATGGACCAGGGTATTGATGATATCTAAATGTGGACTGATTACACTGGCGCTCGGCGTAGCTGGGCGGCTTGCGCCATTTGCCCGGTGTCGTGGTTGGAATTCGTTGCCGCACGCAACCATTTCAATTCCGGACTCTCCCTGGTCAAACGCGCGTTAACACTCCAGCCCCTGGCGCCACCTGATGGGACTAGTCTGATATGCCTTGAAGCGGCATGTCAAGCGCGGTATAGCGGCTGGCCGCTCGGGTTTGGCACACACGACGCGCCCGAGGCGCGTTTTGTGCTGTTGTTGGACCCAGGCCATGTGCGTCTTGATCGGATGGCCGCGGCAGCCTATCCGGACGCTTACGGGGCGCCGAACAGATCCATGGCCTGTTGCGTGTAGCCTTCCGGGACCTCGTACGTGCCGTCGGGCGCGGTGGTTTCCTCGACGTTCACCACGCGTTCCCGCGAGACGGTCTCCCTGCCCATGACCTCGGTGAGGGTCTCGGTGAGCACGGGGAAGCCCTCAAGCCCGGCCAACTTGTCCACCCAGTCTCCACCGATGGGGGACATGCCGCTGAGGGCGCGCGCCGCCTCGTCGTACCCCCGGCGCTCCACATCAATCTCGTCGGTCAACCAAATCTCGTGCGTGATGGTGATCCCCATGGGCGCGGTGACGGTGATGATCGTCTTGCGGGCGTTCCACTCTCCTATCGTGTCTTCCTCGTCCGTCGTTTCCACCTCGATCTCCGGCTCCATCTGCTCCAGCATCTGTTTAATCATCTGCCGTTGCTCTTCGGGGACGGCGGCGAGGAAGTCGACGGGCAGATCCAACCCGATATAGCTTTGGTCGCCATGGTCGATGATGTAGACCTTCTGCTCGTCAAGCAGCGTGATGATGCTTCGGTCCTCGTCGTCCCTGCGGAACCGGCCGTCGCCGAACCACATCGTGGCTTCGTAGTCCCCCGTGGGCTGTTCGAGGCCGGCGATCGCGGCCGTGCCTTCGGACTCCGTTTGGATGGTGAGTTTCAGGTCCGCCGCGGCGGCCGTGAATGCAAGCGCCAGCATGACTATCAGCGCCCCTGCCATTCGTGGTGCGGTGTGGTGCATGTTCATTTGCGGTGCTCCTCTCTGTTACTCTGCTTCACTTAGTGGGTTGCCGCCCGCGCCGGGATGCCCGCTGCTGCTGGCTCAATCACGCGGGGCACCCACCATGAAACCTTGTTGGCGCTGGTAAAGTCAAGCTACCCCGAGCCGGCTTGCGTTAGGCCGCCTTCCCAAGGCATGATCCGCGTTGTGCATCGCAATACAACCCACGGGAGTGCGCAGTGAACCGCGACGTTGAACAGAATCCATGGACCCGTAAGGATAGCCAGATTATCTACAAGAACCCTTGGCTGACGCTACGCGAGGATCGCGTCATCCGTCCCAACGGATGCGAAGGGATTTACAGTGTCGTGGAGACCCGCATCGCCACGGGCGTGGTTACCCTCACACCGGATTATGAGACCTGGCTCGTGGGCCAATACCGTTATCCCACGGAAGGCTACTCGTGGGAAATCATCGAGGGAGGCGCGGACGAGGGCGAGGATCCCCTGACCTGCATTCAGCGGGAATTGCGGGAGGAAGCCGGTTTGCTGGCCCGGCGCTGGGTTCCGTTGAGCGAAACCATTTACCTGAGCAATTGCATTTCCTCGGAGATGGGGTACTTGTTTCTGGCGGAGGACTTGACGGAAACCGACCCCGATCCCGATGAAACGGAAATCCTCCAACTTTGCCGCGTTCCCCTGAGCAAGGCCCTCGCCATGGCGGACAATGGAGAGATCACCGACGCCATGAGCATCATGGGGCTCTTCATGGCGGAGCGTTACCTGTGGCGCACGCGCGCGCTCAACTTCCGGGACGCTTGAGCCGCCGCCATGGCGCCGGCCTCTCGGGCGCGAGTTTGCATATGGCTCTATAATTTTCGCATACTATGGTTTAAGGGGGCGGCCGTTGAGCCCATGGACAAAACAATTCAAGGAACTCCACTGCATACCAGGCGATGTGAGGACCTGCTCGGCGGCCGCCCATGTTTTCTTTTTGCCCACTGAGTGGGAGGCGCGCGGCTGATAAGGTTATAGCTGATGACTCAACGCATGAAGATTAGAAACGCATTTGCCGTTTTTCTGGTCATGGCCGCTTTTTCCTCGCAGGCCGTGGCGGCGCCCAATGGCATGGTGGCCCTCGTCACCGATTACGGCGCGGATTCGATTTACGCGGGGATACTTCAGGGCGTGATCTACGGCCATTTCCGAGACGCCACCGTGGTCTCGGTTACCCATTCCGTGCCCGCCTTCGACATCGTCGCGGGCGCTCACGCCGTGGCGGAGGCCGCGGAGATGTTCCCCTCGGGAACCGTATTCTGCGCGGTGGTGGATCCCGGCGTGGGGGGAGAACGGCGCTCCATCGCGGTACAGGCGGACAACGGGAGTTATCTGGTGGGGCCGGACAACGGCCTGCTCGCCATCGCCGCCGAACGGCTTGGCGTCACGGAAGTCCGCGAACTGACCAACCGGCTCTATTGGCGGGAGGACGCCCCCTCCCACACTTTTCATGGCCGGGATGTTTACGGTCCCGTGGCCGCTCACTTGGCGGGCGGCGCCCATTTCGCCGACCTGGGCCCCATCGTGGATTCGCTCCAGGACCTCGACTTTTACGAGCCCGAAGCGCGGGATGACGCCATCCATGGCCATGTCCTCCGCGTGGACACCTACGGCAATGCGATCACAACCATCACCAGGGAACTCCTCCTGGAGATTGGCGCATGGCCCAGCTCCGCCCGTCAGCTCTCCATCGAACTCGCCGGCGAGCGGCTGGAGATAGCCTTTGAGCGAACCTACAGCGACGTGGAACCCGGCGAACCCCTGGCCCTCATCCAAAGCATGGGGTTTCTGGAAATCGCCATTAACCAGGGCCATTTCGCCGAGGAGCATGACGTGAGCGCGTGGGATCCCGTGGTGGTCCACGTCCTCGAACAAGAGGATGGCGGCGATCCTCTTGATGTGGATGATGACGATGATGACGGCGCCAACGGCCCTTCATGGTTTTCCTGGATTGAATGAGCCAATCCCCGTCCCTCCAGGAGATTCACGATCGCCTCGCCGCTCATTATGGTCCCACGGGGTGGTGGCCCGGCGATACCCCGTTTGAAATCGCCGTGGGCGCCATACTCACCCAGAATACCGCGTGGACCAATGTCGAGCGCGCCATCGCCAACCTCAAGGCGGAACAGCTCCTGAGTCCCCGCGCCCTTCATGATGCGCCAGCCAATATTCTCGAGCAGGCCCTGCGCCCCTCGGGATACTTCCGGGTCAAGGCGCAACGGCTCCGCAACTTCTGCGCCTATCTGCTGGAAACGCATGGCGGCAGCATGCAACGCATGGCGCGGCGGCCCCTGGATGCTCTTCGTCCGGAGTTGCTTTCCGTCAAAGGCGTGGGCCCCGAGACCGCCGACGACATCCTATTGTATGCCTGCGGCAAACTCGTTTTCGTCGTGGACGCCTATACCCGCCGAATCCTGTACCGGCATGGGCTCGTGGAAAAGAACATTGGCTACGAGGCCCTGCGCAAGCGATTTGAAACGAGCATTCCCCGCGACCTTCATCTCTACAAGGAATACCACGGGCTTATCGTGTGGACCGGCAAGGAATTCTGCGGCCCCAAACCCAAGTGCGAGGCGTGCCCCTTGCGCCCCTTCCTCCAGCCCGGCCAACCGCGGGCATAGCCTCGGCAAACCGGGCGCATGCTTGCCGCGCCGCCCCGGGCCCCATACGATTTGAGGCGTATACCCCCCAAACGGTACTATAGCCTCCGGCATCAAATAGAAAGAAGGTGGCATGTCTAAGCAGAAGAACGAATCCGCCCCCAGTCCGGGGGATCGGCAGGACCAGGGATACGTCGATTACTTTGTCATTCTCGGTCTAAGCGAACACGCCAAGCCGGGCGACGTGCGCAAGGCGTACAAGCGCAAGATGAAGGATCTCGTCTCGGAGATCGGGCAAGCGGAGCTAACCGAGGAGCGCCGATCGCATTATCTCTTGGAGATGGCGAAACTGAACGCGGCGCTCTATATCCTGCGGGATCCGGGTTTGCGGGATAGCTATTGGGAAGAACGAAAAGCCCTTGTCGAACTGGAATCCCAATGGCGCAGGGCGGAGGAAGGCGGCTCGGAAGAGGCCGACACGCTCCGCCGTCAATACGACAGCCGCATTCGGAGTTTCCTGGCCCGCTACATGGAGGAACTCGTGCTCGAGGCTGGCCGCGACAAGGAATGCGTCGAGGCCAGCGGTTGGGACGAGGCTCACGAGCGCCATGCCTCGCGCCTGCTCCGCAACTATCGTCAGTCCATGTATCAACAGATTCTCGAGCGCCTCCCCTATTTTGATCTCACCCCCATCTCGTTTGATTGGGAGGAACGCAAGAACAAGGTTCGCAGCCTTCTGGAAAAGGCCCCGCATTAGACTATGGCTAGTAAACGCGCCCCCGAACAGCAGCATCATCCCGTGGACCCGGAAGAGACCGCCGCGGCCTTCGCACGGGCCATCCACGATGGCGACATCGTTAATTTCCGGCTCTTGTTTCAGCCCTTCTCCCCAGCCCGGGAAGACTCCATGGAGAGCTTCGACACCGCCAAGTACGATTACCTCCTTCCAGACTCGGAAATGGAGGCCGATCCCCGGTATCAAGAGTACTTGGAAAAGGTCAAGGAACCGGCGAACTGGGAACACATCCAGCAGGAACTCGCGGCGAACCGGCCCGCGCGCATGCCGGCGGAGTTGGTGCTGCTCCTGGCGGACCGGGCCGTGGAGCTGGGTAAATACACCAGCGCCTCCCTAGCCTACGAGCAGCTCCGTATCCGGCAACGGATGCAGGAGGAGTTCCTCGCCTTGGCGGACGACAAGCTAAGGGAAGGCGACGTGAAAACAGGGGTCCGGGGCTATCTCATTGGGACCGGGCTGGAATACAACTACTCCGCGTTCCCCGAGCCGCTTCCGGCCGTGCACAATTTTCAGACGCAGGCGCTCATCCTGCATGGCCGCTACCCCCAGAAGACAGAGGATTGCGTGGGAATGCTCCCGCCCGAGGCGCATCTCCGCCGCGCCTTCGAGTTTCTTCTCGGCAGCGCGGATGTGGCGGCCCGCCTCGACGAATACAGCTTGGAGACGCGTCTGGCCTTCTTCCGCGAACTCGTGTATGCGCGGGATCCCGAGTGGGACACGTTTGCCGCGCGCATGAAGGAGGCCGTCGAGATGGCCCGGGAGATGCAGCGGCGCATCAATGAACTCATGGGCGCGGGCGATGGCACGTACGATGGGTTGGTCGAGGAAATCAGCGCCGAACTGGGAGATGACCCGCGGGCGATCTCCGCGAAATTGCTCGGCGACGATCCCGGAGCCCCCCGGGAATGGTGGCAGTATCTCAAGGACTTGGGCTACCGGAGCCCGCCCGCCGTGTTGTTCGTGGCGCGGCAGTTCGTGGGGAATTCCGAAATCATCGTGCCCCGGTATGTCTTGGATTCGCCCGTGGCCCAAGCCGCGGGAATCGATTTACCCCGGCCCAAGTCCTGACGCCCGGGAATGCCCCGGAGCTGAAGGCGGTTCCGGAGTAATGACAAGAGGCCGCGAGGAATCCGGCGCAACGGGTTTAGCGGCGATTCGAGCCGGAATCTTGCCTTTGGAGGCTGGTCGTGGTAGAGTATTTCCAGGGAATACAGCATACCCAGGGACATTTTGTTATATGAGCACGGAAGATTTGCCAGACGCGCCCCAAGCGGCCGAACCCGACTATTCGCGGCGGGCCCAGGAAGCCAAACGCGAAATCCTCGAGTTTGGGAAGATGGTCGTGTGGTTTTTGATCTTGTTCTTCGCCCTGCGCTACTTCGTCGTGGAGGGCTACGAAGTTCAGGGGCCTTCCATGGAGCCGTCCCTGGTGAACAACGAACGCATCCTTGTGCTCAAGCTCCCCCACTTCCTCAGCCAATTCCGCCCCTTCGATAGGTTGAATCCCATTAAGGAGGGCGATATCGTCGTCTTCGAAAGCCCGAATGACCACCAGAAACGGTACGTCAAGCGAGTCATCGCCAAGGGCGAGGGACGCCGGCCCACGAACGTGGCCGATGCGGGGCAGTATGGGAGCACCGCGTTTCCCGCGGATACCGTTCAGGTTCGCGTGGAGGATGGCGACGTGTATGTGAATAACCGGCGCGTGACGGAGGATTACATCAAGGAAGCGGCGCGATCTGGGCCGAGCTTACAAGATGAAGCAGTGCTCTACCCTGGAAGTTACTATGTGCTCGGGGATAACCGGAATGTATCCAAGGATAGCCGCAGTTTCGGTCCGATCGATGATAGCCGAATCATCGGGCGGGCCATCCTCCGCGTTTGGCCTCCCAGCCGAATCGGTTTGATTCAATGAAAACGCTTGTGTTTTCCGACGTCCATCTGCCGGTGGACGGCGGAGGCTCCGCGTCCCAAGTCCGTTTCATCGAGTTTCTCCGTGGCATTGACCCCGCCGAGGCGGATCGCGTCATTGTACTGGGCGATCTTTTCGACTTCTGGTTCGAATACCGCCACGTCGTATTCTCGGGGTACTTCGAGGTGCTGCGCGCGCTAGCCGCCCTGCGCGATGGGGGCGTTGAACTCCATTTCGTATGCGGCAACCACGACTTCTGGGCGGGCCGGTTCCTGCGGGACCAACTCAGCTTCACGCTCCATCCCGGCGAGACCATCTTGCCCTTCGGTTCCGAACGCGTGCTTCTTCATCACGGCGATGGCTTGAATCCCGCGGATTGGTCCTATCGGCTGTACAAACGGATTGCCCGGACGCGCCCCGTCATCGGCGCCTTTCGCCTGCTCCATCCCGACTGGGCCATGCGTATCGCCCAGCTTGTGAGCCATGGCAGCCGCAGCTTCCACAACACGGACGTCAGCAAGGGGCACGAGATCGCGCCGCTGCGCCAGTTCGCCCGGCGCGCCTTGGCCGAGGGACGGGCGGACGTGGTGATGTGCGGCCATTGCCATTACCCCATCCACGAGACCTACGAAACGCCCCACGGGCAAGGCCGCTACATCAACACCGGGGATTGGCTATACCACGGCTCCTTCGCCGAGTGGGAGGATGGCCGCTTCCGGCTCTTATTGTGGGACAAAGAGCCCCAAGAAATTCCCTGCGATGAACGCGGCCGCGCCGAAGAGGAGGCACGCCAGTAACCAGCAGATGTGCACCTTGTTCCGGCGCCAGAACCGAAGCCAGC
>SKRY01000438.1 GCA_007118235.1 Candidatus Hydrogenedentota bacterium
ACACCGTGCATATGGGGGAGGCGCACCCCAGCGCCTTGAACCTTCCCGTACGGCCCAACGAGTGAGGTTATTCCAGACCGTACTTCTTGATCTTGTACTGAAGGGTTGTGCGTTTGAGCCCGAGATGCTCGGCGGTCTTGGTCTTGTTCCAGCGGAAGCGCTGGAGCGCGCCATAGATTAGCTCGCTCTCCATCTGGTCCTTCTGCTCGATGAGCGAAGGCTGGCCGGAAACCGGGGAGGAATACTGGCTGGGCGCGCTGGGTTGAGCGGAAGAGTTTATTGCGCTTGGGACTCCTTGAGGCCACTCGGGCTCGAAAAACATTTCGTGCGGAATTTCGTCCACGGTGATGTTCTCGCTTTCCGAGAGGACCACCGCCCGTTCAAGCACGTTTTCTAGTTCGCGGATGTTGCCGGGCCAGGGATAACGCATGAACAAGGCCATCACCTCATGGTCCACCCCTGTCACCCGTTTTCCGGTCTCCTGGCTGAACTTCTTAAGGAAATGCTGAACGAGATCGGCGATATCGTCCCTGCGCTGATGGAGCGGGGGAACGTGCAGCGAGAATACGTTGAGCCGGTAATAGAAATCCTCCCGGAACAGGCCGCGGGCGATGGCTTCGCGTAGATCGCGGTTGGTGGCGGCGACAATGCGCACGTCGGTTCTGATGGTCTCGGTTCCGCCCACGCGTTCAAACTCGTTCTCTTGGAGCACGCGCAGCAGCTTGGTCTGGATGCTGGTGTCGATCTCGGCGACCTCGTCCAGAAAAAGGGTCCCCGTATGAGCCCGTTCAAACCGGCCGGCCCGGCGGCTCATGGCGCCCGTGAACGCGCCCTTCTCGTGGCCGAACAACTCGCTCTCGAGAACGCCGGGGGCCAGGGCGGCGCAGTTGACCGCGACAAAGGGCCTATCCCGGCGCGGGCTGTTGTCGTGGACTTCCTTCGCCACGAGTTCCTTGCCCACGCCGCTTGGACCGGTGATGAGCACGGAACTCTTGCTCTGCCCGATCTTGCGGATCATCTTAAGCATTTGGCGGGTGGGCTGGCTGTTGCCGATGATGCGCGTGGCCGCGGGCGAACCGCCCTGAGCGGTTTGAGAGGGCAATCGGCCGGACGTTTCCCGGCGTTTTTGGAGGATCTTGTCAACCTTCAGCTCGATTTCGGCGAGTTTGAAAGGTTTCGCGATGAAATCGTGCGCCCCATAACGCATCGCTTTGACGGCCGTCTCAAGGGTGCCGTAGGCGGAGACAAGAATCACCTCGGTCTCCATGTTGACTTCCTTGGCGGCTCGCAACACGTCGATCCCGTCCTTGCCCGGCATCTTGAGATCCGTGATGATGATGTCGAAAGGCTGTTCCTTGACGCATGCCATGGCCTCGTCGCCGTTGGCCGCCGTGGTTACGTCGAACCCGCGATCCTTGAAGGCGGCGGCAAGCAAGCGCCGCAGACTGAGCTTGTCATCCACGACAAGCATGGTTTGAGTCCCGCTAACGGATTCCATTTCCATTGGAAGTGCGTAGTCCCTCACAAAAGGCGCTTCCAGCGCTTTTCGGCCGTCTCGTTCCCATGTCCGGCGTCACTGCTCCCCGAAGAGACGCCCGAAGGCATCGCGGCCTTCATCCGGGGGACCGGAAGATTCTCCGTCATCCCCAAATAGTCCCTCGAACGCGTCCCGGGCGCTGTCGTTGTCCGGTCCTTGCTCGTGTGGCGGGGCGGTCGCCGCGAAGTCGAACTCCCCGCAGAAATTGGCGGCCGCCTTGTCCGCGACATACTCCACCGTGGGATTCTGGCATTGTTGAGACGCGCTTGGATCGTGGAACCGGCAGTTCAGGCAACAATGAAGCCATGCCTCACATTGTGGGCAAAACTCCTTGACCCCCGGTTCCCGTTTCTAGCTGTCCCACTCGGTCCCGCAGTTGTGGCAACATCGCATGAGGTATGCTCCCCTGGTTACTCGCACTTCGCCAATTGGCGCGACTCGTCTGGACCTCAAGGTATTTGATCCAGCGCCATCGCGGCAACACTAACGTTGAGCAAAGCACGAACCGCGGAGCATCATCCCGTGCGCGGAGGGTGATCCCTCTTACTACTCCATAGTCGGCCGCAAGGGCGCTTTCCTGAAGCATGAGAGATACCCGTAGGGGCGCATAATACGCATATTGCGCACAGCACGGCCACGAAAGACCTTGGTGAATTGGGATGGAGGAAAGCCTTTGGGAGGGACGCGGTTCCACAAGCACTCGTACCGGGATGCCCCTTCCGCTATTTTCGGACGGAAAGGGAAGCCCCGCCCACCGGCGGTCACCCCGATTCACACAGCACCAACAGCCGCTTTTATGCGGAATGTTACTCTACGCTGGGCTTTTGGGTCAAAGCCTTCTTGAATTCCTCGACCAAACGCTTGTTATTGCCCAGAATGTCCAGCAACTGCCTGTCATCCACCATGCTTGGCGCGCCCATGAGCAGGTCCTGGGCGCGTTGGTTCAGCGGGAAGGCGATGATCTCGCGAATGTTGGGCTCGCCGGCCAACAACATGACGATGCGGTCGAAGCCCGGCGCGATGCCTCCGTGAGGGGGCGCGCCATAGTGGAAGGCCTTCCAAAGCGCGGGGAACTTGTTCTCGACGGTGGCCCGGTCGTAGCCCGCGATCTCGAACGCCTTCACCATGATGTCTGGGCGATGGTTCCGGATGGCGCCGGAAGACAGCTCGACCCCGTTGCACACCACGTCGTATTGCAAGGCGAGGACGTCAAGGGGATCCTGCGTCTCCAAGGCCTCGAGTCCGCCCTGGGGCATGCTGAAGGGGTTGTGCGAGAATTCGACCTTCTTTTCATCGGGATTCCACTCGAACATCGGGAAATCCACGACCCAACAGAACGCGGCCAGATTCTCGTCGATGAGATTAAGGGCATTTCCAAGGTATACGCGCACTCTCCCGAGCAATTGGTTGGTCTCGTCCCGCGGCCCCGCGCCGAAGAAGAGAGCGTCGCCGTCCTTGGCGTTGGTGGCCGAGATAAGGCCCTGGCGCTCGGTCTCGCTCAGGAATTTCGCCACCGGCCCCTTCATCTCGCCATCGCGCAGGGCGATCCAGGCCAGGCCCTTGGCGCCTTCACTCTTGGCGAAGGCCTCGGCGTCATCGAAGAACTTGCGGGACTGCTCAGCCGCGCCGGACGCGTTGATCACCTTCACCGCCCCGCCTTTCTCGACGGCGCCGCGAAAAACCTTAAACTCGGATTCCCGGAAGACATCACTCACGTCCGCCATTTCGAGCCCAAACCGGATGTCGGGCTTGTCCGTTCCGAATTTTTCCATGGCCTCCCGGTAAGGGATGCGGGGAAACGTCTCCGCGACGATCTTGCGGTTCGACAGCTCAGTGAACAGCCGCACCATCAGCCCCTCGATCTCCACGAACAAATCGTCTTGCGTGATGTAGGACATCTCGATATCGATTTGATAGAACTCGCCTGGGCTCCGGTCGGCGCGGGAATCCTCGTCACGGAAACACGGCGCGATCTGAAAATACTTGTCGAATCCCGATGTCATCAGCAACTGTTTGAATTGCTGCGGCGCTTGGGGCAAGGCATAGAAGTGCCCGGGGTACAGGCGGCTAGGTACGAGATAGTCGCGGGCGCCCTCGGGCGATGAACTCGTCAGGATGGGCGTATGGAACTCGATGAACCCGCGCCCGGTCATGTATTCCCGCGTCAACTGCGCCGTGCGCGAACGCAACAGGATGTTGTCGCGAAGCCGTTCATGGCGCAGGTCGAGGAAGCGGTACGTGAGCCGGGTATCCTCGGGATACTCGAGTTCTTGGTTGACGGGAAACGGGAGGGCGTCCGCCGCCGAGTCCACCTTGAATTCTTCGACGGTCACTTCAATCTCGCCCGTGGGCAACTCCGAGTTCACGGTCTCCGGCGTGCGGGCCACCACTTGGCCAGTGATCGTTATGACGCTTTCGGGCCGGACGCGCGAGGCCTCGTCAAAAAAAGCGCGATCCGGATGAACGACGGCCTGCGCGAGGCCGTAAAAGTCCCGGAGGTCGATGAATAGCACCCCGCCGTGATCCCGTTTCCGATGGACCCAGCCCGAGAGCTTCACGGTCTGGTCCACATGGTTTTTGCGCAATTCGCCACAGGTATGGGTACGATAGGGGTGCATTGGATATACTTCTCCCGTCATGAGATTCTCGCTTGCCGGCAAATGGACCGCCTGAGTAGGCGGCGCTGCGTTCCCCCTTGGAAGGGGGCTAGGGGGATGTCCTTTCTTGGTTCGGAGACACCCCGCCTCATCTAGCAAGATTAGGCTTGATACAAATTGACCGCAGAATGGCCGTATGGTAGCCGCCGCGGGATTCGATGTCAAACCCCGTCCGCCCAACGCTGCATGCCCTATCGTAATAGGGGAATGGCGGGCATTGTCTCTCAGTACGGCAACGAGGGGTCGCCGTTGCGCTGGCAGGCGAGGACCACCTCGATTTCCTCGGGTTTGATGTCATTGCCCGCCAATTTCTGAAGCCGCGAAACGCGATCGTCGCCGGACTCCTCCGCCGCCTGCCGTATGCGGGCGGCTTTGTCTTCGGTCACCCAGGGGGAGGGATCCGTTACGCGATGATCAACGACGAACCGTTCGAGAAGACGCCAGGCCTTGTTGGGCCGGACCCCAAGCCGGTTGGCGGTTTCGCTGATGCTGGTCCCTTCGCGGAAGAGCCGTTCCGCCTGCCGTTGCCCATTGCCCTGTGGCCGGTCCAAGCGCGGGGCCGCCGGTTCGCCGGGGGAGAACGCCGCACTGCGTGCATGGGGTTTCCTTCCGGGCTGATGCGTTCGCGTTTTCGGGGGGGATGCGTGGCAGATGTCGCATCCCCCGCACGTGGTCATGGTCTCGCCGAAGTAGACCAGCAACGTCGCGCGGCGGCATGTCGTCTGCTTGCAATACGCGTACATGGCGTCGAGCTTTTCCTCGGCGTTGGCTTGCACCTCGGGGCTGCATCCCTGGGCGCTCCGTTGGATGAGATTCTGCCATGTGTAGTAGTCCGCCGGGCGGTACAAAAGCCAACATTCCGACGGTTTGCCATCGCGCCCCGCCCGGCCGCTCTCTTGCTGGTAGTGCTCCAACGATTTCGGCAGCCCCGCGTGAATGACGAACCGAACGTCCGGCTTGTCGATGCCCATCCCAAACGCGACCGTGGCCACCACGATGTCCACCTGGCCCCGCAAAAACGCGTCTTGATTGCACCGCCGGGTGACGTCGTCCATCCCCGCATGGTACGGGACAGCCCGGTGGCCTTTGCCCGCGAGAAACTCGGCCATGCTGTCGACCTCGCGCCGCGTGATGCAGTAGACGATGCCCGCCGCGCCGCGATTCCGCTGCACGATACGTTCGACTTCCCGTTCCCGCGCGGCGGCGGTGTTCTCCACGTGATAGGTGAGGTTCGGCCGGTCGTAGGAGCCCACCACTTCCCTTGCGTTACGCAGGCCAAGGCTGCTTACGATATCCTTGCGCACCGCCGTCGTGGCCGTCGCGGTGTAGGCGTGCATGGGCAAGCCTGGGAAGGCGTTCCGGAGATGATTCAGCAGGCGGTATTCCTTGCGGAAATCGTGACCCCATTGGCTCACGCAGTGGGCCTCGTCCACGGCGATGAAACTGAGCCCCACGCGCTTGACGTATTCAATGAACCGGCCCTGCACCGCTTTTTCCGGCGAGGTGTAGATGAGCTTGAGCTGGCCCGTCTGGATGCCCTTGTGCACGGCGCGGCGCTCGTCGCCGCTCATGTGGCTGTTGATGCACGCCGCCGGGATGTCCCGTTCCTTGAGCGCGTCCACTTGGTCCTTCATCAACGCGATGAGGGGCGATATGATCAGCGCCATCCCGTCCAGCGCGAGGGCGGGCGCCTGAAAGCACAGCGATTTCCCGCCGCCCGTGGGAAGCACCGTCAGCGAGTCTTGCCCGTGCATGACGGCCTCCATGGCTTCCTCTTGGTTGGCGCGGAAGCGCTCGTACCCCCAGTAGTAGTGCAGAATATCCGGTAGCTGGTCCATGGATTCCTTGTGTAATGTTCGTGGAAAGCCGACACGGCGGCAAGGGCTCCGTCCGCCCCAGATTTGCGGATGTGCTGATTGCGTCGGAGTTGGCCTGAAATGCTGTCTCAAATAAATCCATCCCGTAGGGATGACAGCTGGTAGCCTGGGGTTGAAGCGCGAATAGCGCGCGGATACCCCAGGATCGCAACCCCACCCTTCCACCGACCCCGGCAGGGGTCGCAGCAGCCGTGTGCACCAAAGTTCTGCGACCCCTAAAGGGGTCGGTATCGGGTGTATCTATTTCCAGGGGTGTCGCCCTCTCGCTTGCGCTCGCTGTCTCAACCCCTGGCTACCAGCTGTGACCCCGCTGGGGTCATTTGGATGTCCACCCCAAGAGTCTAGCGAACTCCAAGCGGAGCCAATCCCGTGTGGCAATGCCATGTTATCCACAACGTTAGCGGTCTAGCGCTCGATGTAAGTCAAACGAACCACGGCAATATCCACGGAACCGCGGCCGCCGTCAAGACGCCGTTGAGCACCATCGCCACACTGCTCAACGCGCCGGTCTGCTCGCTCTCTTCAAAGGCGCGCGCCGTGCCGATGCCATGGGACGCCGTCCCCAAGGCCAAGCCGCGGGCGAACGCGGACCGCACCCCGAGCGCGTCGAGGAAAGGTGGCCCGAGAACGGCTCCCAACATACCCGTAAGGATGACGATGGCGGCGGTGAGCGAGGGCAACCCGCCGGTTTCCCCGGCAATCCCGATGGCGATGGGCGTGGTCACGGATTTTGGGGCAAGGGAGCGCACGGTCTCGCCCGTGGCCCCGAGCAGGGCCGCCATGCCCGCGGCGGCGATTATACCTACAAGGCCCCCCGCGATGACACTCCCCGCCAAGGCGGCGCCGTGGCGGCGAAGCACGTCGCGGTAGCGGTAGAGCGGCACGGCCAAGGCCACCACGGCCGGACCAAGCAAAAAACTGATGTATTGCGCGCCGGCATTGTACGTGGCGTAAGGGATATCCGCCGCCATCAACAGCAGCACGATGCCGGCCGCCGAGAGGAGCACGGGGTTGGCTAGGGCGCTGCTGGTGCGCTGGCGCAGGATATTGGCCGCCTGCCACGCCGCCAGCGTCAGCACAATGCCGAAGATGGGCTCTTCCAGAAGGCTTCTCATTGCTTGGCGCCCCCCAGCCGTTGCGCGAGGATGCCCGTCACGCCCAGCACAAGGAATGTGCTGCCCGCCCACGCCGCCACAATAGCGGGCCATTCGGAGGCGATGAGCCCGAAATGCTCCATGACGCCCACGCCCGGCGGAACAAACAGCAGCCCGAGGTAACGCAGCAGCCCGTCCGCCGCCGCTTCGACCTGCTCCAACCGGATCCACCCCATCCCCAGCGCGCCAGTCAAGGCCGCCATGCCCCACACTGACCCGGGAATCGGCCATCCCGTGAC
>SKRY01000004.1 GCA_007118235.1 Candidatus Hydrogenedentota bacterium
ATCACTATACCCTCAACTACAGCGGTCTGGCCCTGAAATACGCGGTGGACAACGCGGAGTGGGGAATTGAACTCGAAGACGAAGGCCGCATCGTGGACCGCGTCTATTGCGCCGTTGTCCTTGAGAATGGGACTGTCTACGACACCGAGGACCTGGTCTCTGGCCGAACGCGGCGGGAAGAACTAACCACGCCGGTGGGCAGCACGCGCGCGTACCGAATCGATTTGGAAACACCGAACGGTCTCGTCATTCACCACAGCCTGAAGCAGGTCCGGGACCGTGGATTTCAAAAGGTCCAAATGGCGATCACCAACACCGGGAGCGAGCCGCTCGCCATTGCGGAGCTGCGCCCAGTGGTGATGGGCGCCCAATCGCTGCCCGGGATGCCGCCCGCCACGGATGTGCACACACGCCGCTTGAGTTCGCGGGGCGGTTTCGCGCTCTACGATACACAAATGGATCCGCAGTCCATACTCTTTTATGACCGGGAACGCGATTTGACGCTGGGACTTGGCATATTGCCGGAAGGCGTGGCGGTGTCGGGCGTGAAATTCGAGCGCACTGGCTCTACTTGGCAAGGAAATGTGGTTAGCCGCTTTGAGCCAGCCCGTCAGCTCGCGCCTGGCGAGACCTTGCGAGCCGATCCCGTGTGGCTATCCTTCACGACCGCTTCTCCCGCCGGCGTGGACCGCATGGTGTCCTGGATGTACGCGGCCATGAACACAAAGCGGGATCGCCCCAGCGCCCCGGACGCCTGGCTCACCGCCCCCTCCAACGCCCGCGCCGATGATCTCTATCGCCTGGTGGAAGACTGGAACCTAAGCGGGGTTGATCACGTGCTTGTGCCCGCGGGCTGGCCGAGGCGGCCCGGCTCGCTCGAAGGGGCCACGCCCGCCTACCCCCGCGACATGAGCAACGTGGCGACCGCCATTCGGCGCATGGGCAAGGTCCCAGGCATCACGCTTGATCCCTTGGCCTCGACGGACGGGGACAGCGCGTGGGCCGTGGAAACCCCCGAAGGGTTTTACTGGCTTGACCTGAGCCAGGCCGGCGCCCAACAACACGCCGCGGCTCGCGCGGCCAGACTCGCCGAAATGGGTTTCGAGTTCTTCGTTATCACATCATCCAGCATTCCGAATGAGATACTGGAACAGTTCGGCCTCACCCGGCGCGAAGCGGACTCGCTGGCCTTCGAGGCGGTTGAACGGGGCGCGCCGGACGCCCCGGTGTTGCCCACGCCGCGCACGGCGATCGACGGCCGCTTGGCCTACTGGCTCGAGGCCGCCGCAAGTGGGAGCCGCATGGGCGAGTACGGGGCGAATGTCGGCCCCGTGCGAATTCACGGAGACCAGACTGGCGGACTCAACCAGCCGCTGCTCACCGCGCTCGGCTTTTTCGCGGGCCCGATAGAGATTGCCGGACAGCCCAACAGCGAGGGCGCCAGCCTCTTCAACGCCCTTTTCCCCCGAAGCCGCGGCGGCGCCCGCCCCATGGACGCGATGGAGCGCTCCCCGCGCATTTGGGAGACCCCGATGAACCGCCTCGGCGACTCGGCGCACGGCTCGGCTCTGATTACGTTTCCGGGGGCTTCTCCGTGGCCGGTTCAGCACATCAGTCTGGACGGCGGCGCGCCTGTTTTGGTGTGGCGAGCCGAGGATGGGGCTTTTGTGCAGGCCAGCGGCGTGCTGCCCGGCAGCGATTCGCTGACAGTATACGGCGCGACCGCGGGTCAATCGCGTCCCGTTCTCATAGGGGCCTTGCAAGGCGGCAGCCGTCCCGTGGCGAATCGGGTGAACGGCCTGGAATGGAACGAGGGCTCCCGCACCCTGAGCGGCGTGCTGACCGCCCCCACGGGCCAGAACGCCACCGCTTACGTGTACGTGCCCGATGCGTGGGGGCTGGTCTCGAGTTCCATCGGCGGCGGCCGGGGCGAGGCGGAACAGTCGTCCAACCTGGTGCGTTTCGATGTCGCCGCGGGGGCGAGCACACGCTTTGAGCTGGAATTTGAACGGCGCTTGTAGAGGAAAGCGTTTCCCGGCCGCGGGCGGGAGCCCAGTAAAGGGTTGGCGTTTGGGGGTGTACATCCCCCCGGCCCTTCGGGCCACCCCCTTCAAAGGGGGAATGGGTTCGTTCTCATTCTCCGTTCGGAAAAGGGGACACTTGACGCCGACATCTTGCCGGCATGGTTGCCTGGAAGGCGGCGACACCATCCCTGCGTTGAAGGGCGATCATCTGGGATGCCATCCCCTCAACTAGCGTCCTTACTCGGCGACGGGGATGTGATGCAATAGCCCCCCTTGCTCCCGCTATCGAAGGTGGAGCAAGGGGAATGCTATCCTTGGGTTAAGCTGTTCACATGACGCTCCGGCCCGCCTTGGGCTAATCCGAAACATAGTTTGACCGGAAAGTGGGACAATCCGCCGTGCACTATCAGACTCTTGGGAAACGCGTGGGCAATGCCGTACGCCTCGCCGAAGTCATCCAGGTGCTGGTCCGGCATGGGTTTGCCGATCTCGTGCGCCGCATCGGGCTTCACGAGGGCCTGCCCGCCAAGCTGCTTCGGGGCCTGCGTGTCATCGAGGCGCCCAGCGGCGAACCCGAGACCTTCGGCCGCCGGTTGCGCGATGCCCTTACCGAACTGGGCCCCACCTTCGTCAAGGTGGGCCAGATCCTGAGCACCCGGCCCGACCTCGCGGGCCACGACATCTGCCGCGCCCTCTCCCACCTTCAGGACCGCGTGGAGCCCGTCGAGTTCGAGGAAATCCGGCCGGTTATCGAGGGAGACCTCGGGATGTCCGTGGAAAGCTTGTTCGCCGAGTTCACGTACACGCCCATCGCCTCGGCTAGCCTGAGCCAGGTCTACCACGCGCGCCTTCACAATGGAACCGACGTGGTGGTGAAGATCCAGCGGCCGGGGATTCGCTCGGTTATTGAGTCTGACTTGAATCTCATACGGCGCATTGCCGAGTGGATCGTCGACCATGTATCGGATTTTCAATGGATGGATCCAGTCGCCACGGTGGATGAATTTGGGCGATCGATTCACCGCGAACTCGACTTCACCATTGAGGCCCGCCTGATCGAACGTTTCCGGGAGAACTACACCGGGGACACGCGTGTCTTCATTCCGAAGGTGTACCGCGAGTGTTCGAGCGGCCGCGTCGTCACCATGGACTATGTCCATGGAGCGCGCCTGGATGCCTTCGAGGCCTACGAGGACCTCAACTGCGATCCGAGGGTGGTTGCGGAAACGGGCTGCGAGACATTGTGCAAGCAGATCTTTAAGTTCCACCTCTTTCACGCCGATCCCCATCCTGGCAATATCATGGTGATGGAAGACAACCGCATCGCTTTCTTGGACTACGGCATGGTGGGGCATCTTGAACGGCCCGATGTGCAGGCCATCGCCGAGCTGCTGCGCAGCATTTTCCAAGACGATCCCGAGGCCTGCGTGCAAGCCTTGTTAACCTTCACCACCACGGCCGACATGGTGGACCGCACCGCCCTCACCCATGAGGTGGCCGACTTCATTGCGTTCGAGGCCCAGACCATCCTTGGGCGGGCGGATGTCAGCCGCGTGATCGAACAACTCACGAACACCCTCCGGCGGCACCGGATGGAGTTGGCCCCGCGCTTTTCCTTGCTGCTCAAGGCCTTGGCCACCATTGAGTCCACCGGCCACGCCCTCGACCCAGAACTCAACATGGTCCCCATCCTTCAACCTTACGTGGAGGAAGTCATCCGGGATCGCTTTAGCCCGCGGCAATTGGCGCAAGACGCCCAGCAAAACGCCCTGCAAATGCTTCGGCTAGGCCGGGAAGTGCCGCGAGAGGTCCAACAACTTCTTGGTATGCTGCGGCGGGGCCGGCTGCGCATCCAGCTCAATCATGAAGGATTGAACCATCTCGCCAACGTGACGGACCGCGCAAGCAACCGCCTCACCTTCAGCGTTATCGCCGGTTCGATCATCGTGGGCTCCAGCATGCTGCTCGCGGCGGACATCGGGCTATATCCCATCGGGCTGGCCGGGTACTCGGTGGCGGGTTTTCTTGGACTCGCCCTGCTCATTAGTATATTGCGATCGCGCAATTTCTAGCGTTACCATGGAGCATCGCCAGCGCCGCTTTCCCGCGGCGCGCATTCGGTCTCCAATGTCATGAGAAAGGGGGAAACAGCCCGTGGGCCAGGGCATCACGTATCGCTCCTACGCCAAGATAAACCTCTATTTGGATGTGGTGAACCGCCGCCGCGATGGGTATCACAACATCGAAACGATCTTCCAGACCGTAAGCCTCTTCGACACGCAAAGTTTCAGCAAACGGACCGGGGGCATCTCGCTGGAGTGCTCGACCGCCGAGCTGGACGATGGCAACGCCAATCTCGCCTACCGCGCGGCGTCCCTCTTGCTGGACTACACCGGCGCGAACCAAGGCGTCTACATCTACCTGCGCAAGCATGTCCCCATCGCCGCGGGCCTCGCGGGCGGTTCCGGCAACGCCGCCGCGGCGCTGGTGGCGCTCAACTACCTTTGGGACTTGAACCTGAGCCAAGCCGAATTGCAAACCCTGGCCTTGGAGTTGGGCAGCGATGTGCCGTATTACCTCAGAGGCGGCACGTGGGCCGCGACACGGCGGGGCGAGGAACTGCACCCCGTGCCCCGGCTCCCGCTCACGTGGTTCGTCCTTGTTCACCCGCCGCTGGCCATAAGCACGAGCCGCGTCTACAACAGCCCGCACCTCACCCGCAACACCGAACCGCTTTTCGCGGGCAAGACCCGCTCGTTTCGCGCCGCCATCCGCGCGTTGGCGGAAGGCGATTTGCCGGGCGCCGTCTTCAACCGCATGGAAGGCCCCGTCTTCGCCGACTACCCTCACCTCGCCGAGGTCCGGGACCGCCTTCTGGGCGCGGGATGCGCAGCCGCGGCCATGAGCGGCAGCGGCCCCACCCTCTACGGCGTCTGCGCTTCCCGGGATCACGCCAGCCATGTGGCGGAAACTTTCCAGGATTACGCGGTATCCGTCGTGTACAGCGTCGACCAGGGCATTGAATCCGAATAGGTTCCGGGCTGCTACAGATTATTGGCTTCCCGCCGATACAGTACCCAGAGCCCGGCGGACTCCGCGAGGGATGGAGTGTATCAGGCGGCAGGACGATGCGCCGTCCAGGCGGTTTTGACAACGGCGGAACACGACGAGGAAGAGGTAATGCGCATTATCCGTGTGGCTGACCTGCAGCCGGGGTATGTTGTGGGCCGGGCCTTGTTGGACGAGAAGGGCCAAATACTGCTTCAGCGGGGAGTCACCCTCTCCGAGAGCTATATCCAGGCGCTCAGGGCCAAGGGCTACACCCGCCTGTTCGTTCAAGACACCGAAGTGGACGACGATACGCCGCCGGAGGAAGACATCAGTCCTGCGACACGGGCTTTGGCGACGCAAACCGTCAAGAAGAGCTTCGAGGAAATCGAGAAGCAGTTCAGCGCGGTGAAGAAGCAATCCTATGATGATGTCCTGAGGGCCTGTAACTCCGACAATGCGCGGATTCTTATGAGCGATCGCGGTCCGCTTGCGCGTATTGATGAAGTAATCACGAGCATCCTGGGCGAGGTATTGAGCCGGAGCACGCTCGCGGGCCTAACCTCCATCAAATCGGCCGACAGTCAACTCTACGATCACAGTGTCGATGTGTGCGTTGTCGCGATCATGATCGGCCGCACGGCGAACCTGAACAACGACCGGTTACGCCAGCTCGCGGCCGGTTGTCTGCTCCACGACATCGGGATGGTCTTCGTGGACTCGAACCTGGACCGCATCAACATGATCCGCCATCATACCCGGTTGGGATATGAGCTGCTGAAGAACGGCGGCGACCCCGATCTCCTGGCCCCCCATGTGGCCTATGAACACCACGAACGCCAGGATGGCGGCGGGTTGCCGCGCGGGCTTAGAAGCGGCAACAGACTGCAACGCGATCGCAGCCTGCCTCCGCCCATCCCCACCCTCATAGGCGAAATCGCCGCCGTGGCGGACGCCTACGACAATCTTCTATCGGGAGGGCCAAACAACGAAGGCCTTACGCCCGACGCCGCGCTCCTGGCCATTCGAAAAGCGGCGGGGCCGCATCTCAACAAAGAGGTCGTGGAGGCCTTTCTCCGGGTGACACCCGTGTATCCCGTGGGCACGGAGATTATTGTGCGCAGCGAACAGCTTCACAATTACACCGGCGTGGTCCGGGAGGTCAATCCCGATCAACTGGACCGTCCGGTTATCAGCCTCTTGCGCAACAACCACGGCAAACCCATCCCCCCCATCGAGGTGGACCTCGCCCAACAAACCAGCATGACCATCCGCTGCCGCGGGCTATAGCGCCCTATCGCCCGTATCTACTCCCCCACGCTCTTTCCCTCCCGCCCCCGGCGCGTTACCAGGGGCCGCTGTCGTGTAAGAAAACGCTTGCTTGGCCGCTTGGCCGCGATTCGTGTACACTACCGCCTATAATGACACCCATTGCTAAGCTATTGGAGGGATTATCCGTGAATTGCACCTTGTCTCGATACATCTTCCCCCCCGCCGCCATCGCCCTGCTGGCGCTGCTGGCGGGCTGCACGACCTTGCCCGATGAACCCGAGATCTTCACCGAAGCCGACCGGGCGGCGTGGTCGGGCCGGATCGCCCCGGAGGACATGGTGGTCGCCGTGTCTCCGGTGCGGCGCAGCGTGCAAGTAGTCCACAGTTCCGTGGCGCTCATGGGCGCGGGGGTCGACGCCGTCATCAATGACCGCTACCGCCGGGAATTGCGGGATGCCCTCGGTCCGTACGACACGGCATCGGTGTTGGAAACCGAAGTCGCGCGCGCCCTCGAAGACGCCTATCCCGATGATCTGGATCGCGTGCAGCCTCCCTTCAGCACGGCAGGCTACGCCAACGCCCGCGAGGCCCGCGAGGCCCGTTTCTCGGCCCTTGCCGGTCAGGGGTATGAGACCGTGTTGGACTTGCGGATGACCCGCGGCCTCTACGGCGCCGATGCGCAAATGGTCGTCCGGATTGAAGGGGACCTCGCCGACCTGAGCACAAACCGCACGACGTGGCGGCGGGTGCTTGTCTCCGTGGATCGCCCCTTGCTCGCCATCACCGAATTTCGCGACCCCACGCGCACCTACACGCCGCGCATAGGGTGGCCGCAATTCACCACGGAAGATGACGCGCTGGATTGGTGGCTGGCCGAGGACGGCGAACGGTTCAAGCAGGCCTTTAAGGAACGAGTGGAAGGCGCGGCCGCCGCGCTTCTCCATGAGCTGGACCTGGAGCATTCCGCGCTCGGCGCCTACGTGGCGGGCTACAGCCGCATGCTGCGCCGGGATTATGAACACGCCGCGGCGCTTTTCGAGGAGGCGCTTGCGCTTGATGCGGATTCGCTCGACGCCGCGAAC
>SKRY01000020.1 GCA_007118235.1 Candidatus Hydrogenedentota bacterium
AAAAACGAAAGGGAAATGCATATGTTTGGCGGCGATTCAACGCTTTTTGAAACGGTTTTCGCGGCGGCCGCGGCAATGCTGGCGTTCGCGTGGCCGTTGCTGAAAACGACGGAATGGTATGGCCGGTACAGGGAGCAGCGGCGCGAGCAAGCCGTGGCCACGCTGGAGGCCGCCGTGGAGGAGACCTACCGGCGGTATGTTCAGGTCATGAAGGCGGCGAATGGCGGCGAACCGCTGACGGAGGAACAGCGTGAAAATGCCCGGCGGCTGGCCCGGGAACGGGCGGAGGAATTGGGCCGGGAGCAAGGGTTGGACGTGGTCCGCGAGCTTGGCGCGTCCTACCTGGACCTCTGGATCACCCGGATGGTGAAGCGTCTCAAGGCGCGATTCTGATCGCGTTTGCGCCGGTTCGTTTGGCTCGCCCCTTTCGCGTTGATGGTTTGCGCGAAAGGGGCGAGTTCGTTCTGCCCCGGATACCGATTTGACATCTCCCCTCCGGGATGGGCAGATTGTGTGTCAGCAGACGCGGCGCGGGTGGAGGACATCCCCCTTGTCCCCCTTCAATGGGGGAATCGCTCGTACCGCCGGCATCTTGCCGGCAAATGGGCCGCCTGGAAGGCCCGAAGGGCCCGGGGATGTGACTGGCGGTAAGGCAGCGTTCATGCTATCCTGTAAATGAGAGCATTCCATTAGTCATGGAATGCGCGGCGCGGGCGAATTAAGAAGAGAAGTTTCCTTTTCTAACTCGGTTACGAAAAGCTAGCAGGAAACCACAAACAAGGCCGGCGGGCCGATGGAGCATTCATAGCCATGTTGCTGGGAGAGATACTCCACAGCGGTGTTGTCAAACTGAATCTGAACGCGAAGAACAAAGACGAAGCCATCGAGGAACTCGTGGACCTTCTCGTCGACTCCGGAGACGCGTCTCCCGATTTGCGCCAGCACCTGCTGGACGCCGTAATGGAGCGCGAGCAAACGATGAGCACCGGCATGGACCACGGCATCGCGCTGCCGCACGCCTCCTCGGACAAGGTTGACCAGATCATGGGCGCGCTGGGCTCCGCGCCGGAAGGCATTCCGTTTGACACGCTCGACGGCGAGCCCGCCCGCCTGGTCATCCTCCTCATCTTGCCGCGCCACAATTTTCAGGGCCACGTGCGCACCCTGGCCGGCATCGCCCATCTCCTGTCCAATCCGGGCTTTCGCGAATCCATCATCACGGCGCCGGACGAAAAGACGGTGCTGGACATTGTCGAAAAGGCTGAGCATCAAAACAGCCTGTTCAAGAGTTGAGGTTTGTGACGGCGGTGGGGGCTTAGGGCGCGAACAGAACCAGCAAGGAGCCCGTGCGATGAAGTGCGTGATTGGCCGCATCCTGGTGGTGATTGCAGCCGCCATGCATGCGGCCGCGCTTGATGCGGGGGCGGAGTCCCCGATTCGCCTTGGCGGAGGGGGAGCGGGCGAACCCATCAACGAGTTCATCTACGGCCAGTTCATCGAACACGCGGGCCGGTGCATTTACGGCGGCATCTGGGCCGAAATGCTGGAGGACCGTAAGTTCTACCACCCCGTGGACGAGGATGCGTCGCCCTGGGAGGAAGTAGGTGCGGACGTTTCCGGTTACGCGCGGGTTTCGGTGAACTCCTTCGTGGGCGAACTCACGCCGATGGTGCGTCTGCCCGGCGGTAAACGCCGGGGCCTCGTTCAGGAGGGGCTGACCCTGGAGGAAGGGCGAGGTTACGAGGGGCGCGTGTGGCTGGCGGGCAACACGGGCGGCGCTCCCATCGAGGTGAGCCTGGTTTGGGGGGATGGGGAGGATGAACGCGAGACCGTCACCGTGGATCGCCTCAGCCGCGAGTATGAGAAGACATCCTTCGCATTCACCGCGCAAGGCTCGGCCCCGGATGGCCGCATCGAGATTATGTCCGAGGGGGAAGGGCATTTCAGCGTGGGAACCATCTCCCTCATGCCCGATGACAACATCAAGGGCCTGCGCGCCGACACCCTGGAGCTTCTGAAGGAACTCAATGCGCCCATGTACCGGTGGCCCGGCGGGAATTTCGTGAGTGGCTACGATTGGCGCGACGGCGTCGGCGATCGCGATCGCCGCCCGCCCCGGCGCAACCCCGCGTGGGAGGAAGGGGTTGAGTCCAACGACTTCGGGCTGGATGAGTTCATCGCGTTCTGCCGCCGGTTGGACGCCGAGCCGCATATCGTGGTGAACACGGGCGCGGGGGATGTGGACATGGCCCTGGAGCAGCTTGAGTACTGCAATGGTCCCGCGGATTCACCCATGGGCCAACAGCGTGCGGCCAACGGCCATGAAGCCCCCCACGATGTGACATGGTGGGGCGTGGGCAACGAGATGTACGGCGGCTGGCAGATCGGTTACATCCCCCTGGAGGACTATCTTGAGCGGCACAATGTCTTCGCCGCCGCCATGCGCGAGGCGTATCCGGACATCAAGCTGACCGCCAGCGGACAGATGGGCGAATGGAGCGAGGGCCTGCTGCGTCACTGCGCGGATCACATGGACTTCATTGGGGAGCATTTCTACGCCCAAGAACAGCAAGATGTAGCGGCCCACGTGCGGCAGATTCCAGACCGGATACGGCGCACGGCCGAGGCGCACCGGCGCTACCGTCAGGAAATCAAGGGGCTGGCCGAGAAAGAGATTCCCATTGCGCTGACGGAGTGGAACTACTGGTACGGCCCGTACGTTTATGGCGAACTCGGTACGCAATATTACCAGAAGGATGCCCTAGGCATCGCCGCGGGCATCCACGAGATGGCCCGGCAGAGCGACATCATCCAGATGGCGAGCTATGCCCAGGCCGTGAACGTCCTCGGCGCCATCAAGACCTCGGACACGGACGCCGTCATGGACGCCACGGGCGCCGTGCTGACGTTATACCGCCGGTATTTTGGCGCGCTCCCCGTGATGGTAAGCGTGGAGGAGCCCTTGGACGCCATGGGCGCGTGGACCGAGGATCGCGCCACGCTGACCTTGGGCGTGGTGAACCCCACCGCATCCAGTTACACGATTCCCATCGTCAGCCGGGACGCGGCCATCACGGGGACCGCGGAGGGGTGGACGGTCGCTCATGACGATCCCCTCGCCCACAACGTCCCCGGTGAGCCGCAACAGGTGCGTATCGAGGCGATTGGCTCCATTGCCGTGGAGGATGGACTCCCCGTGGCCCCCTACAGCGCGACGGTGTTCCACGTGAAGGTGGAGTGAATGGATCGTTGACATATAAGTATGCGGCCTGACCAAACCAAGTATCGGGGGAAATGCTTATGACATCGCGCAAGGTAGGCTCTATCAATACCACGCCGCCGTTTCTTAGGGGCCGCCTATCAGATGTCCTCATTCTGGGAGTCATTTTGGTTCTTGCGCTCATCTTTCGACTCCACAACATTGAAAACGAAGCGCCGTGGTACGATGAATTGATGATCCTAGCTCACCTGGACGCGCCTTCCTACTTGACATTTCTTGCGGGTGTACGTCATAGCGAAGTCACCACATCACCGCTTCATCCCACCATGTCGTGGCTATGGATCCAATGGCTTTCCGGGGGGGGGGGGGCAAGTCATGGCTCTTCGGTCACTCTCCATCCTTCTGGGACTGGGAAGCATAGGGATAACCTATGTCATGGGCAAACGTTTGGCGGGGCTCACCGCAGGCGCGACCGCCGCCACGTTGCTGGCCGTTTCTCAGACGCATATCTTCTACTCCCAGGAGATTCGGCCGTACGCTCTTATGCTGTTGTTTGCGGCGCTTTCCAGTCTCGCCCTGCTTCACCTCATTCAGCGGCCAGACAAGCTTTGGCCATGGTTGGCCATCAACGTACTGGCAAATGGGGCCTTGCTCTTCACACATATGATGAGTTGGACGCTGCTTGTGGCGCAAGGCATCACTCTTTGGATTTGCCGCGGCAAAGAAGTAAAGCTTTGGGTTTCATGGGGATTCTCCCAACTTCCCCCTGTTGCCCTTATGTATCTGTTGGTTATCCGCAGACTTGACCCTCACCGGCTGGAGCAGTATCGTTTACCGGACCTCCCAATAGAGCGCGTTAGAGTTCTAATTATGTTTCGTGAACTCGCCGGCGTGTTAGTTCCCGAGGGCGCGCCCGGATTCTTTCACGCCAAGTTTGGCGGGCAGCTCTTTGGATGGATGGGGGTGTTTCTCGGGGTCTCCGGATTCCTGGCGATTGGCGGAACGGTGTATTACTGGAGAAAGCATGCGCGGAGCGGCTGCGGATTTCCCTGTGATCCGAGAGGCCTCGCATACCTGTGTATATGGGCTGTGCTCCCTGCTGGACTGCTTCTTCTCTTGTCCACATCATGGTGGTACATGTTCTTGTCGCGCTATATCATCCACAGTACATTAGCTGTCGCGCTCTTGGCGGGATGCGCTGTCGCGATGCTGTCGAGCCGATGGCTGCGCACAATCGTGGCTGGCGCCTTGATATCCATTTCCGCTGCCCTTGCATGGTCTTTTCCCGGACCGTTCCGCGTACCCTATCCCGAGTTATTTGACGCCGTCCAACGGAAGGCTTCCGAGGGAACGGTGTATGTCACTCCAAGGCATTACTTGCGCACGGTTGAGTATAATTGGCTTCTGTCTCATGGAAATGTTCAAGAACCACATTTCGTTCCTATCCAGAGTATTGAGAAGGTTCCTCTACTAGTCCATGAACGCGTGGAATCCGGAGAGAAGGGGGAAGCTTTCGTGTTATACCATATGGATTTCGATCCCCTCGGTCACGTCGAAGCTGTTCTCGGGGCCGCCGGGGTTGAACACGAATACTTGGCTCCAGTCGATCACTATTACATGGGAGCGTTCCTGTATCGGGTCGGTGGTTCGTGATAGTCGACAAGAATGGGACTGCCTGTCGCGCCCTACAGCGCGACGGTGTTTCACGTGAAGGTGGAGTGATGAACCGGTGACGCATGGCCGAGCAAGGTGGCAATAGTCCAGGGTATGGTTCCAGTCCGGTTGGTGTGTCCGGCGTACAACCGAGGACGTGCGCCGTGAGCCATTGGTTTTCCACGCCGTGGGGGGACGGCGCGCTGCTCGGGGGGATACTCGCGCTCGCCTTGGCGTTTCGGCTCGCGGGGATCATGCGGGAGCATCCGTGGCTCGACGAGGTGATGACGCTGTTCCATCTTCACGAGGCGTCCTTTGGGGAGTTCGTGGCGGGCGTGCGGCGCACCGAAGGCACGGCCTCGTTCGCTTACCTTCCACTGGCTTGGGGTGCGGTCCGCCTTATTCCGGGCGGCCATGTGCTCGTTCTCCGGGGCGTGTCGATTGCGCTTGGGCTGGCTTCCCTCGCGGGCGTGTACGTCTTGGGTTATCGCGCGGCCGGACGTCATGCGGCTGTGACCGCCACGCTCTTCTTGGCCGTGTCGCAGACCCACGTCCATTACTCACAAGAGATCCGGCCCTACGCGCTCTTGATGGCGGCGGCCGCGCTGTCGAGCATTGCGTTTCTCAACGCTTACGCCCGGCCAACTCCATCGAAGAGGTGGATCGCCCTCAACACCGCCGCCAACGCCGTGGTGGTGTGGGCGCACATGCTTGCCCCCTTGCTCTTGGCGGCCCAGGGGTTGACCTTGTGGGGGCTCATGATGAGGCGCTACAAGCGGTGGATTGCTTGGGGCTTGCTGCAAATGCCCGCCGTCATCCTGTTGGCCGTACTGTGGATCCGCACGCTGGACTGGGAACTTGTTGGAGACGTGACTGGCCACGTTGGATTGCCGGGGATCGCGGACCTCCGGGGCTATTTTCACGTGCTCCTGGGAACGCTGTTCCACCACACACCGGACTTGACCGTCTTCATGCGCACGGGGAAGACGTTGGAATTGGGGATCCTCGCGTTGGGGGGCATCGGTCTGCTGGGGAGTGCCTGGGCGTTCGTTCGGCCCATGCGCGCGCCGCGGGCGGCCCCTTCCATGTGGGAGCCTCGCTTCGCCATTCTGTATCTCTCCCTGTGGTCTCTAGTTCCCGCCGGGGCGCTGTTTCTCTTCTCCTACGTTTGGATGCCGATATTCGTGGTCCATTACGTGATTCATGCCATAATGCCCTTGGCCTTGCTGGTGACGATCGGGCTGGGCCAGTTGCCGGGGCGCTGGGTGCGCGGCGGACTGGCGGCGCTGCTGATTCTGGCGGCCGCGCATGAGCATCTCGCCTTCGCGGGGCCGGCGCGGCCCAATTACGCGGACGCCTTTCAGCCCATTGTGGAAGCCGATGCCGGAGAGGAGACGATCGTGGTGTATCCCCCGCACTACGAGCTTACCGTTGCCTATAACTGGCGGAGACTTCACGGCGGCCGCCCCGAACCGCGCCTGGAAACCGTTGAGGATTTGGAGGTCGCGCCGGATCTCTTGGCGGAGCGCTCCGCGAAGGGGCGGGCCTGGTTGCTGGTTCACGGACGCTGGACGGTTCCCAGCGAACTCGAGGAGCGCCTGCGCGCCGCTGATCTGGTGATTGAGCGTTATCCCATCCCGGGCGGTGTGCGCCGGTTATTCGTATATGAAGCGGCTGCTTCAGACCGGAATGGCCATGAGTGTGTTGTGGAAGGGCGATCCGAACAACCCTAGCGAAAGGAGTGCGTCATGGATAATCGAATCGACCGCCGCGCGATGATGCGGGGCGTGGCAGTGGGGGGCGCGTTGACAGCGGGCCTGGCGGCGGGCGGAGCAGCCGTTCGCGCCGCGGCGGCCGACGTCAACGGTGCGGCGCTCAATGTGAAGGAGCACGGGGTTCGCGGAGATGGGGAGACCCACGAAGCCGAACGCCTGCAAGAACTGTTGAACGGGTTGGCGGAACAGGGCGGGGGAATCGCCGTGCTTCCGCCGGGCCGCTACGTCCTTGAGAAAACCCTGCTGATTCCGTCGGGGGTGCACGTCATTGGCCATGGCGTTTCCACGGTCTTTGAGGGGTACCGGCCGGATGGCGTGGACGGGTACGCGCTGATCGCCAACGATGGCATCGTGACCGCGGAAGGCTACGATGGCGCGAGCGATTTCTCGCTCCGGGACGTTGCCCTCGACTCACCGCGCACCAACGGCATCGTGTTGGTTCACGCCCGCAACGGCTACTTCGCCAACATCCACGGCGTGGACACGTACCATCATTACTTCGACATCGCGGGCTCGAAAAACATCGTGGTCGAGAACGTCTTTCTCACGGGCCGTAGCGGGACCGCGCCCTTTCAGATCGACGGCAGCCCGTTCTACAACAACACGTGGGATGGCGAGACGAATGTGCAACCCATCCAAGACGGCACGCCGAACGACGGCATTTTCCTGTCAAACTCCGTGATACACCCCGCCAACCG
>SKRY01000442.1 GCA_007118235.1 Candidatus Hydrogenedentota bacterium
CGGGAAACCACGGGGCCGGTGGGAAAACTGAAGACGTCAACGCCGCTCAACGCGCCGCCGCGAACGCTGATTAGGTCCTCGCTGCGTTCGCCGACATTGCGCAAACCCTGGGTGATCGAGTCGATAACCGAGCCAACGCGGCCAAAAAAGCTGGGCTCGGTTTCGGCGCCGCCGTGTAGGGGGAGTAAAAGAAGCAATACAAGGGCGATGCGGAAACGCTTCCCTCTGGCGGGACCCCGTTTCGGGCCGTTACAGGCTCTTGCCGAGGTAGAGGGATTTGAGGGTTTGTACTTGGCGCTCAAGATTTGCGTGAACCAACTCATTGGTGCGGGCATAGCCGGGATTCCGCTGCATTGCCGCCAACGCTTCCTCGAGATCAGCGTCGAGGATGCCGACGGCGTTTCTGTACTTCGCCTGCCAGCCGGGGCCTCGGCCATGTTGCGCGCGTTCTTCCACACGGGTGACGGCCCGAGCCAGGGAGTCCACCCGTTCCGCCGCCCGGTTCAGCTCCTGAGGCGAATTCGAACCAAGCATCAGAGACGGGGCGGCTTGCCGGGATTGACCGCCGCCGGGATTAGCGGTGGGCCCCGAAGCCCCGCCGAACCAAATGCCCGCGACCAAAAGCAGGCACGCCGCATATGCCAAGCCCTTGCCCCACGCTGACCACGCGCGGACGAGGGCGGCGCGCTTCTGGCGGGCCTCGCGTTCCTGCCGCGCCCGTTGCATCAGTTGCGCGGTGAACGCGCGCCCTGGCTCCAGCGGCTGGGCCGCCTCCACCGTCTTGAGGGTCCGCAACATGGCGGTGACCTCGCGGTGACAAACCACGCAGGTCTTCACGTGGCGCGCCACCGCCGGCTCGATCGCCGGCCGCCGGCTACGGCACAAGGCCTCGGCATAGGTATACAACTGTATTCTGGCGGGGTGCCGTCTCATGAGTCCTGTTTCACAAATACTCATCCATCGCGCCTAGCAGCGGCCGAAGCGCGCGCTCCGCACGCACCACCCTCGACTTGACCGTGCCCACGGGCGCTTCAATAATCGCCGCGATTTCCTCGTAGGACAAGTCTTGGAACCGCCGAAGCACGAACGCTTGCCGCTGGTGATCAGGCAGTTTGCACAACGCCTGATTGATGGCCTCGGAGATCTCCCGCCGCTGGAAATCAACAGAAGGATCCTCCTTGACATCGCTGACATGTTCTATCGGATCGAACTCAACGTCGCTGTCACGGTTACGCGCCCAGCCCGTCAAACTCAACAAGATCGGGCGCCGTTTCCGGCGGCTCCACTCCTTCGATACGATGTTCGATGCAATTGTGTATAAATACGTGGTGAATTTCGCCGTCGGCTGATACCGGCCCGCGTTCTTGACCAACGCCAAGAACACCTCCTGCGTCAACTCCTCGGCCACTTGCCGGTCCTGAACCATCCGGTAGATGTAGTTCAGCATGCTCTTCTGGTAACGGCGCACCAACTCGCCGAAGGACGCCTCGCACCCCTCGCCGTGGGCCAGCATGAGATCCTCGTCGCTGCGTTCCCGCAGCGGCGCGCTCTCATCGCCAACAACCCGCAACTGGGGCCGCCCCGCTTCCCGCCGGGTCTTGCGTCCTTCCGCCATGTTCCCGTGAGTACCGCGTTCCTTGCTCACCGCCGGCCATCCTTATAGTCAATATCCCCAATGGCGCAAAAGTTCCATCACATCACGCTGAGTATAGCAAGTGGAAATCCAGAAAACAAAATCGCAACACCGGTCAAAGCCGCCGGCTGTCAGTTGGTTCAACTCTATATACTACAATGCGGCCGGGACCGCTATTTCCATGTCCCGGCCGCATCGGGGGCGCTGTTGCGCCATTGAGCGCAGATTTGTGTACCGCTTAGCTGTGGAAACGCTGCCGGAAACGCCGTAGCGCAAACCCCGCCAGCCCTATCCCAAGAACGGTCATCGTCGCGGGTTCGGGCACGCATTCCGTCATGACATACACCCTATGCAGATTTGGGTTTGCTTGTGTGGCCTGATTGCCAAGAGAGATCCAGACAGTCTCGGCAACCGGGTTCGGCCTAACCTCGTATTCCAACGTTGTCCGCCAGTAAGCCGCGTCTGCGGCATTCTCTGTCACATTTCCTTCTCCGTCAAGCATGACCGTATTCGGCCCAACGACTTCCTTGCCATCTCCAATTGGATAACCTACAACAGCCGTGAACGCCGCCTCTCCTCGTCCGATATAGTCGTACACAAAGGCGGCCCAAATCCGTTTGTATGGATTATCTGGATTGTCAACATTCACCAGGTGAATCCACCACTCAGGCAAGTTTAAAGGGCCGTGCGCCTCGTATCCCCATTCGTGCCAAGCTGGTGTATTAGGAATAGGCTCAGGCATTGTTTCGCGGGGCTCGATAAGGCGGCGCCAAGGATCGTCAAGCAACATGGCTCCTACAGGCGGTTGGTTAAAGATCCACCCGGCATGCACTTGCGCCCTTTCGTGCCAAGCTGGCAGGTCGCCCGTCCATGGCAGCGCCCCAGCCGTCACGGCCAGCATCATCGCCGCGACAACCACGGCGGTCCTCAGCACTGCAATTCGCGTCTTCAAGGGTAAACCCTTTCCACTATCCAATGGCCCGATGCCATCGGAAATATCCCCGAAAGACCCCGGTTACCCCGGCGCTTCCCTGCAAAATCAGGGTTGCATCCGGGCAAGAATGGATATCCGCACGTCGCCTCTCCAAGCGAGGTACGCAGCGGGTCCCACGGGCGCCCTTTGCGAGGGTGTCCTTGCCGATACGAGTTTGTGCCCGGCTTGCTCCTCCTCTTCCAGTGCTCCCTTGGCCGTACCTGACGCACTCCTGTACTATTGCAGTTAAGCAAGTTTCATGCCTTATGCCGCCCGTTTGAATTCCGCCCCATAAGTACTTGATACACAAAGGGTTACAATATTCTTCCCAATCCGCGCCCCTGGCTATTAAACGAAGGCGATAGTCACTTATCGACCACATCTGCACATCTATTATTCAGCCGCGACCACTATTTATCTGCACCGAAGCCGCCTGTCGCTCAGATCGTTCTGTCTTCGAACCAAACCGGCCAAAAAGCGACACGCGAGGGGTTTTCGCCAAGCGAATCCGAGTCGCCCGCCCCCCAGCACAACAGAATACCGGATGTTCAGGATGACATATGAATACGTGCGTATGATCTGAACTAGAATATGAGTGATATGATGAGTGCATATAGCAAGATACATACGAAGAGGCCTGATAGGTCATGGATTGACATCTATGCGGAGGTGTATGTTAACCTACCTACGTGAGGTGAGATGTTGTGACGTGAGCAGGATGGAGGAAAGCAATCGCGGCACAAGAAGGGTTCGCGCCCCGGAGCGGGAGAAGCGTGAAGATGACTGAAGCGAACCGAAAACGAAGTGCGAACCAGATAAAGGAGAGAACTCTCATGCGAACCAGAACGAAAGGGTTTACCCTCATCGAGCTGTTGGTGGTGATCGCCATCATAGGCATCCTGGCGGCAATCCTGCTGCCGGCCTTGGCCCGGGCGCGCGAGGCGGCGCGGCGTGCGAGTTGCGCCAACAACCTGCGCCAGTTCGGCCAGATCTTCGCGATGTACGCGAACGAATCGCGAGGCGAGTACTATCCGCCTCAGATCATTTATCGTCAATTCGGTGGTTCCGACACCATGTTGGCGGGGCTTCACTCCGAGGCGGTCTATCCGGACTACTGGACGGATCCCTCCATCGCCCAATGCCCGAGCGATTCCGGGGCGTATGCGGATGACGCCATCCCCTGGGAGGATGATTTGAATGCCCAGATTCGACGGATCGGTTCGTCTCCGAACGGGACGGATTGGGAGCGGAATCTGTGCCTGCACGCCGTTCTGTCCCGGCCAAAGAGCTACTTCTACTTTGGCTACCCCTCCCGGACGGGCAGCGAGATGTCTCAGTTCCAGAGCACATGGTGGAACGAGACGCGCGGCCAAGCCCGGCACGATGACGCCTGCATCGTTCAGGCGGGGTCGGGCGCGCTGTCACACGTCGACGAGACCTGTGACCTGCCCACTATTGGGATCTGGGAGAACGAGAACCGGGACATCGCCTTCGTCGGCGACATCGTCCGCGGCGTTGCGGGCGTGGGTGCGCTGGACGACGACGGCCAGCGCAGACTCGGCGAACAGGTTGGAACCCGGCTGCGCGACGGCATCGAACGGTTCTTCATCACGGATATCAACAACCCGGCGGCGGGCGCGGCGGCCCAGAGCAGCATCATCGTGATGATGGACACCGTTGGCACGCAGCAGCCCGCGGGCTGGCCCGACGGGGCGGGCCATGGCGGCCGCGACGGATCGTTGATGTTCAACCATATCCCAGGCGGCGCGAACATCCTCTACATGGATGGCCACGTGAACTTCGTGCGGCTTGAGGAAGAGCCGCCGCTCCTGGTGAACAACCTTCATCCGGACGCGTACGCCGCGCAAATCATGTACGACGGCGATCCCATCCCGGCGAACATGCAAATCTTTGGCGCGTTCATCCGGTTCGGCGGCTTCTAAGCCGGTCAGCGCCATACCAACTTCGCAAGGGCGTTCCGGCTCTCCATCGCGGGGGCCGGAACGCCCCTTTCTTATCCCCCCCTCCAAGCAACCGGGCCGGATCCCGTGTGTAGGATCCGGCCCGGCGTTTCTCTCAACTCAAGCGCCGCGCTCAATGGCGGACGAAGGAGGCTCCGCTTCTGCCTGGCTCAAAGCCGTTGCACCGTCTTCATCATCTACCGGAAGAACCCAATAAGTGTTTCCAGGTTCAACCAGCCCACGATGGCCAATCCGGCGACACCAATTACAATCATGATGACCGGGTTGCGCAGGTCACCCATGATCCGGCGGCTGGATGTGAGCCCAAACAGCAACACCGCGCAGAGTGGCGCCGCGATGAGCGTGGCGGCTTGGGCGATGAGCAGCGAGGTCGTGTCGCCCCGGCCCATCAGCATCGTCGTGATGGCGACGCCACAGCCGATGAGCATGACCCCAGCCGTCCAGGCTTTCACGGGTTTGCTGCTAATCCCGCCGTAGTGCCCCACGCCGTCGGCCATGAGAACGCCGCCAATAACGGCGTTGGCGATGAAGGAAGAGAACGAGGCGGCGGCCAAGCCGATGGAGAAGATGCCGGTGGCCCACGGCCCAAGGACGGCTTGGAGCTGGGTGGCCAGCTCGCCGATGTTCGCGAAGTCCCTCCCCGTGCCGTACAGGGATTCCGCCGCGTTGATGAGAATGATCAGCGCGATGACGCCCAGAAAGGAGATGCCAATCCACGAATCCCCGATCGCGCGTTCCGCGTTCTTGCGGGTCCAGCCTTTTTCGTGGCCGAGATAGGCCATGTAGAACGCCGCCACCGCCGAGAACGTGGTCGCCAACATGGCGCGCGCGATGGTCGGTTCGTTGCCCTCGAACGAGCGAGGGACAAGGCCGGAGACCACGCCGGTGATGCTGAGGCCGGTCCACAGGAGATTCAGCACGAACGCCCCCAACATGACAAAGACCAACACGATCATCGCCATTTCGAGCAGCTTGTACACGTGCTGGGCGCGAATCAAGAAGAACAGCGCAAGGGCCGTGAACAGCAACGCCCAGAACCAGTCCGGCACGTCAGTAATCGCGGACAACGATGCGGCCGCGCCGATGTTGTTCCCGAATTGAAACCCCGCCGTGACCAGGAAACCGGACAGGCCCGTGATGAACGCCAACGCGCGGCCCCACCGCTCGGTGATGTATTGCAGGGGCGTCTGCGGAATGGCGCAGGCCAAGCGCGCGCCCATGGCCGTGAACGTGGCCATGAGGATGAAGCCGGCCAGCATCATCCACACCAGCCGGTACTCGCCTTCCGCGCCCGCGCGGCTCGAGGCCACGATGCTTCCGGGACCTATCACGACCGCCGCCGTTATCAGCCCTGGCCCTATCCGGCGCACTAAGCTTTCTTGTTTCTCTTCATTCATGAGAGGCTCTCTCGTGTTGGACCGCGTTTCATTAACACAATCACGCATGCCGCGAAGCGTTTGTACATCCCGCCTATGAAAGGAGATGTACCCTTACCTCGATTTCCCCCTTCCGAAGGGGGTTGGTACCTGTTCAGCGCTCAATCTGTGCATGTCCCGATTGAGTTTGACTTAGCCTGAAATGATTTCGCAACAAATCCATCCCGTAGGGATGACAGATGGTAGCCGGGGGTTGAGCCCGCAGGCGATAGCGTGCGGGCGACACCCCCGGAAACAGACGCCCCCAATACCGACCCTGATAAGGGGTCGCAGCAGCCGTGTGCATAAAGGTTCTGCGACCCCTAAAGGGGTCGAACAATAGGTTGGGTTCGCGATCCGGGGGTATCGCGCGCTTCACGCGCTTCAACCCCCGGCTACCAGCTATGACCCCCTTCGGGGGTCGTCTGTTGGATATTCGTTCTGTGCTCCATGGGGCGCCACTTCTGTGGCGCAACGCCACGCTACCCACAAATGTGAGGACTGAAGGGGGTTAAGGTGGCTTACGGCAACGTCCAGGGTTCGCGGTACTCGTAGTGGAGCAGTTCGTTGGCTGCGTCGTTGTCCACGAACCGTCCCGCTTCCGCGTCCCATTCCAGCCGGGACTTCGTCGCGAGCGCGATGTTGCCCAACAAGGCGAAGAGGTCCGACTTGTGCCCCGTCTCCGCGTCGCAGTTCGGCGTTTCCCGGCTCTTGATGCAGTCCAGGAAATTGCGCATGTGGTCCAGCGTCACGTCGGCCTGATCCGACCGCCGCTCCACGGGATCCATCCGGGGTTCGCTGCGCTGGAACTGGCCGCCGCGCTCCGGGATCACCTCGAAGCGCCGCCAATCCGAGTACACCACGCCTTGCGTGCCCCGCAGCTCAATGTCGCCAAAGGGGAACATCGAGTGGCCGCTGGCCTCGTAATGGCCGAAGATGACGAGGCCGCCGTTCTCGAACTCGTACGTCACCTCCAGGGTGTCCGGGATGGTGCGGTCGTCGTCGATGGCGTATCTGCCGCCATGCGCGGAGATGTACTTGGGCGCTTCCTCGTCCAGCATCCAGCGGATGAGGTCGAAGTAGTGCACGCCCCAGTTCGCCAACTGGGAGGAGTAATCCGACCACCACCGGAAATCGTAGGGAGTGATGTTGTCCTGATACGGCCGGTACGCGCGTGGTCCGAGCCACATATCCCAGTCCAAATGATCCGGCGGATCGCTCACTTCGGACCGGCCGATGCCGTCGGGGTACATGTTGCTGATGCGATAGGCCCGCGCCAGGGTGACCTTTCCGATGTTGCCCTCTTGCAC
>SKRY01000130.1 GCA_007118235.1 Candidatus Hydrogenedentota bacterium
CCCCACCCGCCAGCAAAAACGCATCGTATTGATAGACCTCCCATCCCTCGGAAAACCGCCGCCCGAAGGGCGAAACAAATCCAAACGGGCGCCCAGAAATGCTCTCTAATTGTTCACACGGGCTGTCTCACAATCGTTGTCAGGCTCGGGGACCCCTGGGCTGGGTCCTCTATTCTCCTCGCCGACTCAATCGCGATGTGTGACACCGCTTAAGCTCAACTCGATTTCAGGCGGATTCAACCGTTGCAGCTTCATTCAGTGTGCGAACATTGCGCTTCGCGCCCCGTAGCCGTTCCATGAACTTCCGCTTGACAGGGGCTTGCGTTTCAGGTATTATGTGAATAGGCATTCACAAGGAGGTTGCTGTGGGCACGGAAAGGTTGGACACGGAAGCGCGGCGCGAACAGATCGTGCAGGCGGCGCTGGGATTGATTGCGCGGGATGGCTTGAATCAGTTGAGCATGGCGCGTTTGGCGCGTCAGGTGGGCTTGACGCCCTCGGCGCTATACCGGCATTACGAGAGCAAAGATGCCATCATCGAGGCGATTCTCAGCCAAATGCGGGGGATGCTGCTGACAAACGTCAACGTGGTTTGCCGGGAGACGGCGGATCCCGTTGAACGGCTCCATAAGCTGCTGTTTTTGCATGTGAAGCTTGTGCGCGAGAACGAGGGACTGCCGCGCGTGCTGCTGTCGCAGGAGGTTTATGCTGGGCATCCGGAGCGGAGGCGCATGCTCTACGAGAATATCTCCGCTTATCTGGGGAAGGTGGCGAAGATCATTGAAGAGGGACAACGTCAAGGCCGCATTCGCGGGAACGCGCAACCGGATGTGCTTTCCGTGATGTTTCTGGGGCTGATCCAGCCAGCCGCCCTTCTCTGGCAGATGAGCGAGGGCGAATTTGACGTCACAGCTCACGTGAAGAAGGCGTGGAAGGTCTTTCGTGAGACGATCGCGGTTTCCTCTGGCGCTTCGGAGCAGGACGGCGATACCGCCCCCAACCCGCAATAGTCAGGCGCGGACTTCCCTCAGAAGCGCGCCTCTCTATTTGCCATTGAAGTGAACGGCAATTCACTTACGGAGGAACAACACATGACAAAGAGAACCAAGTTGCTTGTGCTGCTGTTGGCGGCGTGCGTCATTGCCGGAGTGGCGTTGTACAGCCTGTACCAGCACCACGAGTGGACCACTCCGGAGGGCATCCGGGTCTCCGGCAACATTGAGGTGACCGACGCTCAGATTAGTTTTCGGTTGCCGGGCCAGGTGATCGAACGGCGGGTCAGCGAAGGCGAACGGATTGAGGCGGGGGAAGTGGCGGCCCGCCTGGACACCGAGGACCTTGAGCAGGAAGCTGCCCTGCGGGAGGCGGAGTGGCGGGCGGCCCGCGCGTCGTTGGCTGAACTGGAGGCCGGTTCCCGGCCGCAAGAGATCGCTAGCAGCGAGGCGGCGGTCGAACAGGCGAGGGCCAAACTATCTGAGCTTGAAGCGGGCTCCCGCGCGCAGTCCATCGCCGCGGCCGAAGCCGCGTTGGAAAGCGTGGAGGCAGAACTGGAGCGGACCCGCTCGGACTTCGAACGCCAGCAGACATTGCTGGAGAGGGACGTCATTTCGGAGCGTGAGTTCGAGTCGTCTCAATCCGCGTACCGCGTTGCATCGGCGCGTTATCGGGAAAGCTTGGAGCGGCTTGACGAAGTTCGCGAAGGGCCGCGGCGGGAGCGGATAGAAGAGGCGCGCAACGCCGTGCGTGAGGCGGAGGAACAGCTCGAGCTTGTGCGCGAAGGGCCGCGCGAGGAGAACATTGACCAGGCCCGGGCGCGCGTTGAGCAGGCGGAGGCCGCAATGGAACTGGCGCAAGTCCGCTTAAGCCACGCTACCGCCACCGCGCCGTTCTCGGGGATCGTGCTTTCGGAGAACGTGGAGCCCGGCGAGTATGTCTCGCCCGGCACGCCGGTGGTGACCATTGGAGATATGGAAAGGGTTTGGCTTCGCGCCTACATCGATCAGACGGATCTCGGCCGGGTGCGCGTTGGTCAGCCGGTGTCGGTTACGACGGACACGTACCCGGACAAAGCCTATCCGGGACGCATCTCCTTTATCTCGTCCGAGGCGGAGTTCACGCCCAAGACGGTTCAAACCGAACGGGAACGGGTCAAGTTGGTCTACCGCATCAAGGTGACCATACCTAATCCGGACATGGAATTGAAGCCGGGGATGCCGGCCGATGGCTTGATTCACCTTGAGGGAGAAGACGAATAATGGAAGCCATCCGCGCGGAATACCTTACCAAGACGTTTGGCAAACTCACCGCACTCGACCGCTTGACGCTGTCCGTGGAAGAAGGCGAGATCTACGGTCTGGTGGGCCCCGATGGGGCCGGCAAGACAACAACCATGCGTTTGTTGACCGCCGTGATGGACGCGACTTCCGGCGACGCCTGGGTCGCGGGCCATGATGTCGAGCACGAAGCCGAGGCTATCAAGGATCATATCGGGTACATGAGCCAACAGTTCGGTTTGTATCCCGACCTTTCGGTTCAAGAGAACCTCGACTTCTACGCCGACATCTACAGCGTGCCGCGGCGCGGGCGGAACGAGAAGATGGATCAGTTGCTGGCCTTCAGCAATTTGACGCCCTTTAAGAAGCGTCTAGCCGGCAATCTGTCCGGCGGAATGAAGCAGAAGCTTGGTTTGGCCTGCGCGCTCATCCACACGCCCAAGGTGCTGTTCTTGGATGAACCAACCAACGGCGTCGACCCAGTGTCACGGCGCGATTTCTGGCGGATTCTTTACCAACTGTTGCGCGAAGGCGTGACCATCTTCGTTTCCACGGCGTATCTAGACGAGGCCGAACGCTGTAACCGGCTCGGCCTGCTGCATCAGGGCCGCATGATCGCCGAAGGCGCGCCGAATGAAGTCAAGAAGCTTATGCCAGGCGTGTTGCTGGAAGTTCGGTGCGAAGCGCCGCGAAAGGCCGTCCGGCTTCTTCGGGAGCGGCTGCCCGGCGCGTCAGTGAGCCTGTTCGGGAATAGCATGCACGTTACCGCGAGCGCTCGCGAAGAAACACTCGAACGCATCAAAGACACGTTGGCGAGCGAACGGATTGAGTTACACAGCCTCCGCGAGATCGCGCCGTCGCTTGAAGACGTGTTCGTGTCCGTGCTCGCCGCGCGGAAGGAGACGGCCCATGTGTGAGCACGAGCAGCCTTTGGCGGTCACGGTGAACGGCCTTGAACGGCGTTTCGGCGATTTTGTGGCCGTGAACAAAGTGTCGTTCGACGTGAAGCGTGGCGAGATATTTGGCTTCCTCGGACCAAATGGTGCGGGTAAGTCCACAACCATCCGCATGCTTACGGGCATCCTAGCCCCCACCGGCGGGGAGGGAACCGTGGCGGGACTTAATATTCGGACCGAAAGCGAACGCATCAAGACCCACATCGGGTACATGAGTCAGAAATTCTCGCTTTATCAAGAGCTGACCGTCGAGGAAAACATCGATTTCTACAGCGGCATTTACCGTATCGCGCCGGAAAAGAAACACGAACGCAAGGAGTGGGTTATCGAGATGGCGGGGCTCGACGAGCATCGCCACGTGCAGACGGCGGTGCTCTCAGGAGGCTGGAAGCAGCGCTTGTCCCTGGGCTGTGCGATTTTGCATGAGCCGCCCATCATCTTTCTTGACGAACCCACGTCGGGCGTCGATCCCAATAGCCGGCGCCAGTTCTGGGAACTCATCTACGAACTCGCGTCCGAAGGCGTAACCGTGTTTGTCACAACCCATTACATGGACGAAGCCGAGTACTGCGATCGCCTGGCGCTGATCTATCGCGGCGAGATGATCGCCAGCGGCACGCCCTATGAACTGAAGACCACGATGATGCAGGAGGAGATCCTGGAGGTCGGGTGCCAATGGCCGCAGCTCGTCATGGACGAAATCGAGGAAATAGAAGGCGTCAAGGAAGCGGCGCTATTCGGCAGCGGGTTGCACGTCGTTACCGAGGATAGCGCCGCCGTCGAGCCCCGCCTGCGGGATTACCTGTCGGGCAAGGAATTCTCCGCTGCGACGATCGAAAAGATTACCCCGTCCCTCGAAGACGTTTTCGTGTCGCTCATAGAGGCGCACGACCGCGCCGAGACGCCGCAACAGGAGGTGGCGTTATGAAACCCATCCGCGTATGGGCCGTGGCCCGGAAGGAGTTTCTCCACATCGTGCGGGATCCCAGAAGTTTGGGCATGGCCGTGGCCATCCCGATGCTGCTGTTGCTGCTTTTTGGATACGCCCTCACTCTCGACGTGGACCGTGTGCCGACGGTGATCTGGGATCAAAGCGAATCCCACGTCAGCCGCAACCTGATTGCCCGTTTCGAGGGTTCGAGATACTTCGACATCGCTGCGCACATCCAGAACTATCGGGAACTCGAACGAGCCATAGACACGGGTGAGGCGTTGGCGGCGCTCGTGATCCCCACAGACTTCGCGGGCCAGCTTGAGGCGGGGCGGGAAACGCCGGTCCAGCTTATTGTCGACGGCAGCGACTCAAACACAGCGGGCATTGCGATCGGATACACCGAGACCATCACGCAAGGCTTCTCGGAGGCCATCGCGTTGGCCCAACTTCAGCGCCAGCGCGGACAAACCGCCGAGGCTCCGCTCGCTGTCGAGCCGCGGGTTTGGTTCAACGCCGACCTGGAGTCGCGCAACTACATCGTACCGGGCCTTATCGCCGTAATCATGATGGTCATCGCCGCATTGCTTACGTCGCTGACCGTGGCCCGAGAGTGGGAGCGCGGCACAATGGAGCAGCTCATCTCCACGCCGGTCAAGGGGCCTGAATTAATCGTTGGCAAACTCTTGCCTTATTTCGTTATCGGCATGTTCGACGTGCTGGTCGCCGTGCTCATGGGCGAGTTCCTGTTCGGGGTCCCTTTACGAGGCAATGTGGCGCTGCTATTTGGGATGGCGGCCATTTTTCTCGTCGGCGCTTTGTCCATGGGCATGTTGATCAGCATCGTCACAAAGGGCCAGCTGCTCGCCAGCCAGCTCGCGATGGTGACGACGTTCCTGCCGTCGTTCTTGTTGTCCGGCTTTATGTACGCCATAGAAAACATGCCTGCGCCTCTACAAGTCATTACGCACATTGTCCCGGCCCGGTATTTCGTGAATCTGCTCAAGGGCATCTACTTGAAAGGCGTGGGACTGGAGGTGCTCGCTTTGGAAGCGGCCCTGCTCGCCTTGTTTGGCGCCGTCATGCTGACGTTGGCCATTGTGAAGTTTAAAAAGAAACTGGTGTAGCCATGTTTGAACGAATCCGGCATATGCTGCGGAAGGAATTCATCCAGATCTTCCGCGATCCCAAGATGAAAGGCGTCATATTCTTGATGCCAGTGATTCAGGTACTGGTGTTTGGCTACGCCGTCACCACCGATGTCACCAACGTGTCCACCGCGGTGTACGACCTCGACGACAGCGTGGCCAGCCGCGAGCTTATCTCGCGCTTTGCCGGCTCCGGCTACTTCGAGATCGCCGCTCATGTCGGACGCCCCGAAGAAGCCCAACAGTTGGTCGACCGCGGAGAGGTTCAGGCGGTGCTCCATATGAGGCGGGGTTTCGGCGAAAACCTATACGGAGGACGAACCGCTCAACTCCAGGTCATCGTCGATGGAACGGACTCCAACACGGCTGGCATCGTCCTGGACTACACCGGCCGAATTGTAAGGGACTTCTCCCAACAGGTGCTTCTCGATCGGAGGTTGCGGCTTCAAGGCGAAGAGCAACCAACGGGACAAATCGATCTGCGCACGCGCGCCTGGTTCAACGAGAATCTGGAAAGCCGCAATTTCTATGTGCCCGGCGTCATCGCAATCATTGTCATGCTGGTGACCCTCATGCTGACCAGCATGGCCGTGGTGCGGGAGAAGGAAATCGGCACCATGGAGCAGATCATGGTTACGCCCATCACGCAGGCCGAGTTCATCCTCGGAAAGACCGCGCCCTTCGCGCTGATTGGATTCGCCGATGTCTTGCTTGTCGCCTTTGTTGGCGTCTTCTGGTTTGAAGTCCCGATTCAGGGGAGCCTCCTGCTGTTGTTCGGGGCCACAGCGCTGTATCTGCTATCCACCTTGGGCATGGGGCTGCTTATATCCACGGTGAGCGAGACCCAGCAACAGGCCATGATGGGCGCGTTCTTCTTTTACTTCCCGGCGGTTTTGCTTTCGGGATTCATGTTCCCTATCGCCAACATGCCGGAGGTCATCCAATGGCTCACCTACCTGAATCCGCTCCGCTACTTTCTGGTCATCGTCAGAGGCATTTTTCTGAAAGGCGTGGGTCCAGACGTGCTCTGGCCGCAAATGCTCGCGTTGGCCCTTCTGGGCAGCGCCGTCCTATGGCTGGCTGCCCGGCGATTCCACAAAACAACCGCATAGTCTTAACCGTACTGGAGAAGAATCATGATACGTTCGCGAATTCATACGACGGCCTACGCCCTGTCGCTACTGATTGCGGGCGCGATCGCGCCGGGGTGCGCCACCTTTGAGCCTTCCGCCGCCCCACAAATTGAAGACTACGCGCCGCAGCCTGTCGAATACACCGAGGCCGATACCCCGGACCCTGTCGAGCGGGACACGGAGGCCTCCCCCGCAACCTTGGAAGGGTTGACCGTGGAGGCGTGCGTGGAAATCGCCCTGGCGAACAACCCCCGGCAGGCAGCGGCCGAAGCCGGACTGATGGCCGCCAGCGAAGCCGTTGGCGAGGCCCGCGCCCCATACTACCCTCTTGTGACACTGGATGGTGGTTACCAACGATGGGAACGCCACGCCTTTCTGCCCGGCGAATTGTCTGAAGGGATGACGCCGTTCGGAGAGAATCTTGGTCTAACTCCCGAATCGCCCAGTACCATCGGGCCAACGGATGAGTGGAGCTTGGGGGTAGCCGCCCAGTTCACGCTCTTCGACAGCGGAGAACGCCGCGCCCAGCATCGGGCGGCCCTCGCCCGCAGGGACATGGCCGCCGAGGAACGCCGTAGCGTTCATCTGGATGTGGCCTTCGACGTCGAGCGCGCCTATTACGCCTTGGCTTCCACTATCGAGAACCGCGAGGCGGCGGCGACGGCGTTGGAACGAAGCGAAGAACACCTGCGTGTCGCCGAAGCGCGGCGAGAC
>SKRY01000483.1 GCA_007118235.1 Candidatus Hydrogenedentota bacterium
GTGCGTCATGAAGCTCCACATCACCCAGGACGCCAAAATCCAGAAAATCCCAACGCCCCGGCCTCAATCCCAAACCTTGCTCAAGGCTCTCGGCGTCACCCTGCCCTCTTACATTCCCACTGCCGAACTGCGCGTGGCCACGAAGAAATAGCTGCCCCAAAACCGCAAAACCTCTTGAAAAACAAGGGCTTACGCAACCACTAGGGTGTCGAACGCCAGGGGGAACATCTGCTTGAAGGGGGACCAAGGGGGAAGTTCTTCCCTGGAGCGGCGCACTTACCCGGCGATTGGCGCTGGTCTCATGCAGGGAGTGAAGCCTTCAGCGGTTGTCGAGGACCTCGCGCACCTTGGTGGTGAACTCCTTCATCGTGAAGGGTTTCTGGATGAAGTATCCCTTTTCTTCCAGCCACTTGTTGCCGGCGGTGAAGGTGGCGGGATACCCCGACATGAACAGCACGCCCAGATCGGGGTGCAGGGCCAGCAAACGATTCGCCAACTCGGCGCCATTCATACCCGGCATGATCACGTCGGTGATGAGGATGTCTATTGTGTTTCCGTGTTGCTCCGCCAGGGTGAGGGCCTTTTCGGGAGTTTCGGCCGTCAATACGGTGTAGCCCTGCCTTTCCAGCACGATTTGGGCCACATTCAGAATCGCGGGCTCGTCTTCCGCGACAAGCACGGTCTCGTGGCCTAGCGGCATGAGACGCTGAGCGGTTTCGGCTTGCTTGTGCGGGGCCCCTTCCTTACAGGCGGGTAGATAGATCTTAAAGGTCGTGCCTTGACTTGGTTCGCTGTACACATTGATCATCCCGTCGTTTTGTTTGACGATGCCGTAAATGGTTGCCAAGCCGAGCCCAGTGCCCTTGCTTTGGTCCTTCGTGGTGAAGAACGGTTCGAAGATCTGGTCGAGGGTTTCCGCGTCCATACCGCAGCCGTTGTCGGTGACGCTCAGCAACACGAAATCGCCTCCTTGGGGCTCCGTATCGCGGACGCCGTACGAGGCCGTGCGGCTGTCCTCCTCGCTGATGCTTACGTTCGAGGTCTCAATGGTGATTTCTCCTCCGTCCGAGATGGCGTCCCGCGCGTTTACGCACAAGTTGGCCAGCATCTGGTCAATTTGGGAAGGATCCATCTTCACGGGCCAGAGATTCTCGCCGGGAATCCACGTGAGTGTGATATCCTCGCCGATCAAGTGCCGCAGCATCTTGATCATGTCGCTGATGATGTGGTTCAAATCGAGAATCTTCGGGGCGATGGTCTGTTTGCGGGCGAAGGCAAGCAGTTGGCGCGTCAAGTTCGCGGAGCGCTGAGCCGCTTTCTGAATCTCGCCCAGACTGGCGGAGACGGGATTGGACTCATCCATGTGTTCGAGCGCGATTTGCGTCTGGCCGAGGATGACGCTGAGCATGTTGTTGTAGTCGTGCGCCACGCCGCCCGCGAGCCGGCCAATCGATTCGAGCCGCTGGGCGCGGTACAGTTGCTCCTCCAAGGTCTTCATTTCGCTGACGTCAATGGCCGTTGCCGCCAGCGCCTGGGGCGCGCCGTTGCCGTCTTTCAAGAGTTGGCCCGTCATAAGCATGGGGAAGACCGTACCATCCCGGCGGCAATGCGGGACCTCCAGGGGGCCGAACCCGCCCTGGGTTCTGGAGCGTTCGAGCAGACGCTCTATGAGTTCATGCTGGGCTTCGTTGTGAAGCCGCTTGGAAGATTCACCAACAAGGTCGCTGGGCGCGTAGCCGTGGCAGGCCGCGAAGTACTCGTTGATATGGGTAATCGTCCCATCGAGCGTGGCGATCGCCATGCCGTAGTTGGCGGTGTCGAAGATGGTCTTGAACTGCCGCAGCTCCCTCTCCACCTCCTTGCGCGCGGTGACATCGACGAAAACACACGCGAACTGGTTGGGAGCGGATTGGAAGGCGGTGATCTCGTAGTGCTTGTCAAACTCCCGTGCATAACGTTCGAAATAGACGGGTTCGCCCGTCAGCGCGACGCGCCCATAGGTTTCAATCCAGTAGGACTCGGTGTTGGGCAAGACTTCCAGGACGGTCCTTCCCACGATCTCTTCGGCCTTCAGGCCGGTGATGTGCTCAAACGCGGGGTTGACGGCGAGGAAGCGATAGTCTACCGGCTTCCCTTGCTCGTTACAGATGATTTCATGCACGGCGAAGGCCTCCACCATCTGTTGGAAGAGAGTTTCGTACTGCTGCTCGGCCTTGCGATGCTCCGTGATATCCCGTACAAGGCACAGCAGCGACTCCACGGTCCCGTCTTTCCCCCGTTCAGGCACAAAGCGGAGATTGAAAACGCACGGTCCTTTCTTCGTATCGAGGGAATACTCCATTTCGGTGGGCGCGCCGGTCTCCATGGCGCGCCGCCTTCCGTCCGCCCAGAGCTTGCACACGTCTTCATCGAATCCCAGTTCCTCGCCGGTTCTTCCGATGTACTCCTCGGGTTTCAGGCCGGTCCAGTCAACGACATTGGGAGACGCAAACAAGTGGCGTCCGCCGCGATCCACACGCGTCACGATATCGGGAAGCGCCTCGACCAGGCCGCGGTGTTTGTGTTCGCTCTCCCGCAGTGCCGCCTCGGCTTGCTTGAGCTTGCCGATCTGCAACTCCAGATCCGCGGCATGCTCTTGGGCCTGCTCGTAGTTGCGGATACTATCGATTATCTGTGCGACTTGACCTGCAAAGCCTTGCAAGAGGGTAATGTCCCGTTCGTGAAACGTGTACGGCTTGCCGGTTGAGGACAGGATCAGCGCGCCGAGGCTCTCTTCCCTGAGGCATATGGGAACGAAAAGATTCGAACGCAAGTTTCTTGCTATAATGATTTCCTGCTCGGCCGGGGTGAGTGTCGCGGTCAATGCGTCGGGCATTATCACGTACTCGCCAGTTGTAACCGCCTCCTTAACGTGGGGATGCTCATCCAAGCAAGCCACGCGGAACTTCTCCGGAGCATCCGGAGGAAGGGCGGGGGTGGTGGCCGCCAGCCTAATGGTGTCTTGATCTTCCAGCAGATACACGGCCCCAGAGTCGATATTCATCGCCTCGGCCGCATTGTCCACAACAACCTGCATTAGGGTTTCTAGTTCGTAGGAAGAGGTGATTCGCTGGCTGACCTGTAGGAAGGCCTCAAGCTGTCTGTTACTCTCCCGCAGCGCTTCCTCCATGCGCTTGCGGCCGGTAATATCATCGAACGTGGCGTAGGCCTGAAACGGTTTGTCCTCGCCCGGCCGGAACAAGGGGATGGCCGTAATGGACAGCCAAGTGTACTCCTCCTTTTCCGGGACAAAGATCCCCCTGGTGACGGGACCGATCCGGTCCCCGGTCCGCAGGGCTAACATGGCGGGATGTTCGGAGCCAGGGACGGGCGCGCCGTCCTCCAGAATCATCCGCCACCGCGGATCCATGGAGGTCTTGCCTTTAAGCTGGTCCCGGGTTAAGCCCAAAATGCGCTCGGAGGCCGGATTGGCGGATGTAATCGTCCCGTCTGCCGCCTGATAGATAACGCCGGGCGACATGGTTTCAAACAGCCGGCGGTATTCCTCCTCGCTCTTGCGCAACTCCTCCTCGGCGTGTTTACGCTCCGTGATGTCCTTGATGTATTCGATGACCCCCGTGACGTCGCCATTGGCGTCCTTAAGCGGAAACGCGGACAGGTCAATCCATCCCACCGGTTCTTCCGCGTTTGGGAATGGGACCTCGGTGCGGGCCGCCTGTCCGGTTTCGAGGGCTTTGATTGTGGGGCACCATGGACAAACCGACTCGCTACCTTGATATACTTCGTAACACTTCTTGCCTTCGAGCGGCGCCTGCCAGCCGTATTTTTCCTCCATCCATTGGTTTGTGCGGACGATATTCAAATCGCAATCCAACACGCTGATACCATCCTGGATGGACTCAATGACACTACTAAGAAAACGCTCGTTCTCGCTCAGTTTGGCGTGTAAATGGTACTCCCCCGTCACGTCCCGGAAGACGAGCACAACCCCCAAGGTTTCACCTTTCGCGTCGCGGATGGGAGCGGCGGAATCGGCGATCTGGCGCTCCGTCCCGTCCCGGGCAATGAGCACGGTGTGGTTGGCGAGTCCCACGCATTTGCCCGTTTCCAATACTTTATGAACGGGATTGACCACGGGCTCCCTGGTTTCCGCATTCACGATGTGGAGGACACGCGCGAGCTGTTTGCCCCGGACCTCATTGAACGTCCAACCTGTCAAAGCCTCGGCGGCGGGATTCATGCGGTTTATGGCGCCGTCTACATCGGTGGCGATTACGGCGTCGCCGATGGAATCAAGGGTGGTGCGCAGGTGTTCCTCGCTTTCGCGCAGCGCTGTTTCCGCCTGTTTGCGTTCGGTGATGTCGCGCGCCAGGGCCAGAATATACTCTCGGCCGCTAAAGGAAATCTTGCTTATGGTCAGGTCGCACGGATAGCGGCTTCCATCCTTGCGGCGGTGTTCGGTCTGGAATCCCCGCAGATATCCGGCGGGCATCTCCTCCCACATGCGGCGGACCTCTTCCCGGAGAGCCATGTCCGAGTCCAGGTCCAAGACGTTTAGTCCCAGCAGTTCACGCTTGCTGTAGCCGCTTGCAGCGGCGGCGGCGTCGTTGACCTCCACGAAGGCGCCGCCGAGATCGTGCAGATACAACTCGTCGCTCATCTGTTGCACGATGGCGTGGTACATCTCTTCCCGTTCCGCCAGCGCCTGCTCGGCCTGTTTTCGCTCGGTGATGTCTTGGATCAGTCCGTCATACGCCACGAGGACGCCATACGCATCGTATTGCGGCACGCAGGTATTTTGCACCCAACGCGTCTCGCCGTCTTTGCGGATGATGCGATACTCAATGGGAGCCGGATTCGCGCCGCTGAAGACGGCGCGAACCTGTTCAATCACTCTTGCGCGATCACTCTTCGCCACCGTGCGCAACCAAAGCGTGGGCTCTTTGATGAAGTCGTTCTCGCTATAGCCGATGATGGTCTCGCAGCCGGGGCCATGGATGGTTTGTACGGGCGCGCCGTTTTCGACGCGCACCGTATAGACATAGCCGTGAAGGGACTGCGTAATCCGCCGGTAGCGTTCCTCGCTCTGTTTCAGTTCCTGGGTGCGCAGCTCCAAGAGATCCTTCGTGCGAAGAAGGAATTGTTGTTGCCTGGCGTTATTGCAAAGTTCGACAAGATAGGCCGGGTCGAAAGGCTTATGGACATAGGCGGCGGCTCCCCCTTTCATCCAGGCCAAGGCGAGTTCCGGCGCGGGATCGTCCGTCATCATCAGGCAAGCGCAATCCGGCTGCCGGGCGCGAAACGCGTCGAGCAAGGCGGCGCCCTCTGTGCCGGATAGGTGGTGGTCCAGGATGGCCACGTTGTAGGCGGTTTTCTCGAAGGCGGAGGCGGCATCCTGGGCGGTCAGCGCGGTGTCCACGTCGTAACCATGGGCGTCAAAGGTTCTCTGAAGACTGTCCGCCAGGTCCTTGGTATCGGCGGTTATCAGCGCCCGGGGATGAGGCCGGGGCTGGCGCCCATCGAGCAGCGTGTGTAGTTGTTCGGCGAATTGTCTTCCATCGACGGGCGCTCCCATGAACGCGTCCGCGCCGATGCCAGCGGCGATTCTGCGGGGCTCCTCGCCCGCGAACGTGGCGGAGACCACCAAGATGGGGACATGATTGAAGGCGGAGTATTCGGATGAACGCAACAAGCCGCAAAAGCGCCAGCCATCGATCCCCGGCATGTAGAGATCGGTGACGACGATGTCTGGCGGCGCGCCGGGGTCCATGGCGCGGAGGGCTGCCTCGGCCTCCGTGAAGAGGCGCGGCTCAAGCCCCGCCTTACGCGTCAACCCAGCGAGGATTTGAAGCTGCGTGGGATCGTCGTTGACGATAACAGCGACAGCCAATGAAGATGGGCGGCGGGACTCCGCATTCATAGTGCTACTTTCTATCCCATTGAGTCGTCTTGGGCTACTTCGGGGTACAGATCGTTCAGGCAATCCGGGCAGAACCCATGGCTGAATTCCGCCTCGGTGTGCTCGCGGACATAGAGTTCGAGTTGGTTCCAATACCCTTGGTCGTCGCGAATCTTCTTGCAGTTCGCGCAGATCGGCACGATTCCCCTAAGGGTCTTGATATGCTCGAGCGCATGGTTCAGTTCCTCGACTTTTGAAACAAGGGCGTCCTGCATCTCGGCTAGGCGGCGGCCGACTTCAATGCGGGCGCGGAGTTCGCTATGATCAAACGGCTTGGCCAGATAGTCGTCGGCCCCCGCTTCGAGGCCGGCGACGATATCCGCCTTCCCATCCTTGGCGGTCAACATGATGAGGTAAGGAGGCCGCTCCGCTTCCTGGGCGCGCACCCGGCGAATGACTTCCAGCCCGTCCATTTCCGGCATCATCCAGTCCAGTATCGCCATTCGCGGCGCATCGGGTTCTTGCAGCGCCTGCCAGGCTTGGGCGCCATCCTCGGTCTCCACCACGTCATGACCGTTCCGTTTCACCATGGCCGTCAGCATGAGGCGGGAGGTAGCGTCGTCTTCAGCAATCAGTATTTGCATTCGCGCCAGCCTCTTCTTTGTCGGCAATAAGTCCGAGTTGAGAAAGCTTGTCGATTAGCCGCGCCTTATCAATCGGTTTCACCATATAGTGATCACACTGGTTCTGGCAAGCTCTAATTACGTTGGAGCGATCAGCGAGGGCCGTAGTCATGATGACTTTCGCCTTACGAGCATAGCTCGTCCTTTGCGCTTCCTCTAGTTTTCGGATGCGCTCAAGGGCGGCATGCCCGTCCATCCGGGGCATCATGACATCCAGACAAATGAGGTCATAGGGGGTCCCCATGCGCAGCGCCACGCGAACAGCTTCCACGGCATCCAAGCCATCCTCCACGCTGTGATACGGGCCATAGGCTCCTAGAATCTTCTGCATGAGCAGGCGGCTGGTCATGTCGTCTTCGGCGATTAGCGTTTTCATGGCGATCCCCCCATGGTGTTAGACTTGGTTCTAGTACTCAGTCCGCCCTAGAATTGAGGGTGACGCGGTTTTGCGCATTCCTGGCTTCATCTTGTTAATCCTGTAAATCCTGTCCACTACCCCTGGCCGCCGGATGAGGAGGCTGCTCCGGGGGAGAACATCCCCCTTGATCCCCCTTCAAA
>SKRY01000371.1 GCA_007118235.1 Candidatus Hydrogenedentota bacterium
CCCAAGACGCCCGGGGACACGCGGCATCCCAACGAGATTCCCGAGGAAGACCGGGACTACTTTCTGGAACGGCGGTACCCCACCTTTGGCAATCTCGTTCCACGGGACGTGGCGAGCCGAAACGCCAAGTATGTCTGCGACGAAGGCAGGGGTGTGGGGGCAACGGGCCAAGCCGTCTATCTTGATTTCCGCGACTCCATCGCTCGCCTGGGCCGGGCTGCCATCGCGGCCCGTTATGGAAACCTCTTCCAGATGTACGAGAAGATCATGGCCACGGATCCCTATAAGGAGCCCATGCTCATCTATCCCGCCATGCACTACACCATGGGCGGGCTCTGGGTGGATTACAACCTGATGAGCACCATCCCGGGGTTGTTCGTGCTGGGCGAGGCCAATTTCTCCGATCACGGGGCGAACCGGCTCGGGGCCAGCGCGCTCATCCAGGGATTGTCCGACGGCTATTTCATTGCGCCTTATACGGCGCCGGACTACCTCGCCGAGACGCGCCTGGAGCGCATGGACACGGATCACAACGCGTTCAAACAAGCCGAATACGCCGCCCAGCAGATGACCGAGGAGCTTCTAAGCATCAACGGCGAGCGCACCGTGGACGACTTTCACCGGGAACTTGGGTTGTTGCTGTGGGACAAGTGCGGCATGTCACGCAATCGGCAGGGATTGCAGGAAGCCTTGGACAGGATTCCGGCGATTCGGGAGGAGTTCTGGCAAAACCTGAATATCCAGGGCAGCGCCGGCGAGCTGAACCAGAGCCTGGAGCGGGCGGGGCGCGTGGCCGACCACTTGGAGTTCGCCGAACTCATGGTGCAGGATGCGTTGCACCGCGAGGAGTCCTGCGGCGGACATTTCCGCGAGGAGTATCAGACTCGCGATGGCGAGGCCCTGCGCGACGATGCGAACTTCACCTATGTGGCCGCCTGGGAGCACAACGGGGTGGGCAATAAGGCCATCCTGCACAAGGAACCGCTGACGTTTGAAGAGGTGAAACCCGCCCAGAGGAGTTATGCCTAATGGCCCAGATGATCAATCTCACCCTGAAAGTGTGGCGGCAGGATCACGTCAACGACAAGGGCCGGTTTGAAGAGTATCGAGCCAACAACATTGACACGGCCATGTCGTTTCTGGAAATGTTGGACGTGGTCAATGAACGTTTGGAGAAGGATGGCAAGGCGCCCATCGCGTTTGATCACGATTGCCGCGAGGGCATTTGCGGCCAGTGCGGCGCGGTCATCAACGGGAAAGCCCACGGCCCGGATAAGGGAACGCCCTTGTGTCAGCTTCATATGCGGCGCTTCCGTGACGGTCAAACTCTTATCATCGAGCCGTGGCGCACGAAAGGCTTCCCGATCCTGCGCGACCTCGTGGTGGACCGCAGCGCCTTCGACCGCATCGTCGCGGCGGGCGGATATGTTACCGTGCGCACCGGCCAGGCGCCGGAAGCCGCCACCATCCTTGTGCCGAGGGATGACGCCGAGGTAGCGTTCGAGGCGGCGGCGTGCATCGGATGCGGCGCTTGCGTGGCGGCGTGTCCGAACGCGTCGGCGATGCTGTTCGTGGGGGCCAAGATGAGCCAGTTCTCCCACTTGCCCCAAGGGCAGCCCGAACGCCATCGGCGCGCCATCAACATGGTCCGGCAGATGGACGCCGAGGGGTTCGGCAATTGCACGAACCACTATCTCTGTGAAGCGGCTTGCCCGGCGAACATCAGCGTGGAACACATCGCGCAGATGAACCGGGACTATCTCCGCGCTGTCTTGAAATCCAAGCCCGCCTAGGACCGGGTGCGGGCGCCGAAACGTAAAGGAGCGATTTGTGGCCGAAACGTTCGAGCACGATGTCGTGGTTGTTGGCGGGGGAGGGGCCGGCCTGAGAGCGGCGATCGCCGTGGCGGAGCGTAATCCCGAATTGTCCGTCGCCCTTCTTTCGAAGGTCTACCCCATGCGAAGCCATACCGTGACCGCCGAGGGCGGCGCGGCGGGCGTCATCAAATCCAATGACGACCTTGAAACCCATTGTTATGACACCGTCAGCGGGGCGGATTGGCTGGCGGATCAGGATGCGGTGGAGATCCTCGTCAATGATGCTCCCCGGCAATTGATCCAGCTTGAACACTGGGGATGTCCCTGGAGCAGGGAGCGGGATGGCTCCGTGGCGGTGCGCTCCTTCGGTGGAATGAAGAATCAACGCACGTGGTACGCCGCGGACAAGAGCGGGTTCCACATGCTGCATACGCTGTTCCAAACCACCCTGAAATACCCCACCATCACCCGCTACGACGAGCATTATGCCGCGAAACTGCTCATCGAGGACGGCCGTTGCGGCGGCGTTGCGGCGCTGGATCTGCGCACGGGGAGCATGCGCGCCATCACGGCGAATTCCGTCATCCTCGCGACCGGCGGCGCGGGCTATGTGTTCGCCTTCACCACGAACGGGGCCATCAAGACGGGGGATGGAATGGCGTTGGCCTACCGGGCCGGGGTCCCGCTGAAGGACATGGAATTCGTCCAGTACCATCCCACGGGCCTGCCGGGCACGGGCATCCTCATCACCGAGGCGGCCCGCGGCGAGGGCGGCATTATGCTGAACCGTCATGGCCGCCGCTATCTGCAAGACTATGATCTCGGGCAGCCCCTGGAGGTGACGGATCCCCGCCACCCCCAGAATCGCATGATGGAACTGGGGCCGCGCGACCGCCTGAGTCAAGCCTTTCATTACGAACGGGAGAAGGGCAACACGTTCAAGATGGAAGAGTTCGAGGATGTCGACGCCGTGCATTTGGACATCCGGCATCTCGGAGAGAAACGCATCGACGAACGGCTGCCGTTTGTCCGCGAGCTTTGCCGGGATTATCAAGGCATTGACCCCGTGCACGAACCCATCCCCGTTCGCCCCGTGGTCCATTACACGATGGGGGGCATCGATACGGACATCGACGGGCGCACGGCGTTGCCGGGGCTGTACGCGGCGGGCGAATGCGCGTGCGTGTCCGTCAATGGGGCGAACCGGCTGGGCTCGAATTCCCTAGTCGAAATCCTCGTGTTCGGCGAACGCGCCGCGAACACCGCCACCGAGGAGGCCGGGGAACTCAAGCGCCCGAACCCGGACGCCCTCAGGACCCAGGCGAAGGATGAGGCCAAACGCATCCAGCAAACCTTGCTCAATGGCGCCAATGCGAACGGCGGGGTTCGACCCGCTCATGTGCGCAACAAACTCCGCAAGGTCATGGAGGCCGGATGCGGAATCTTCCGGGATGCCGGCACAATTCAAACCGCCTGCGACGCCTTGGCGGAATTGAGCGAACAGGCCGCGCGCATGACGTTGGATGACCACGGTGGCGCCTACAATACGCAGTTGATCAACGCCCTGGAGATCACCGGCATGCTTGAGGTGGCCAGCGCCATGGCCCACAGCGCCCACGCCCGGACCGAATCCCGGGGCTCGCACCAACGCACGGATTACCCGGAGCGAGATGATGCCCAATTCCTCAAGCATACGCTGGCGTACCGCCAAGAGGCCGCCGCGCCGCGAATCGATTGGAAAGACGTTACCATTACCCGCTGGCCCCCGGGCGAGCGGACCTATGGACGATAGCGGCCGCCGCGGCGCCTAACCCCGAGGTTTAATCGAAAGCCGGGAGCATTGACAGTATGGCTGGTGAAAAGCGAATCACACTGGAGATCTTTCGCTACAATCCGGAAGATGGCGGCGAACCCTTCTTCCAGTCCTACGAAGTGGAGTACCTCAACCATTGGGTGGTGCTCGACGCCATCAATTGGATCAAGGATGAAATTGATGGGACCATCGCCCACCGCTGGACATGCCGCATGGGCGTATGCGGTTCCTGCGGGATGATGGTCAACGGCGAGCCGAAGCTGAGCTGCCATTCCCTTCTGCGCGACTACGCTCCGGGACCCGTGCGCGTCGAGCCCTTGCAGCATTTTCCCGTGGAGAAGGACTTGATGATTGATAAGAGCGGATTCATGGAGAGGCTCGCCGAGGTCAAGCCCTATATCATCCGCGATGACGTGAACGACACGGGGAACGGCGAGTACCTCCAAACGCCGGCCCAGATCGCCGCGTACCATGAACACTCGATGTGCATCAATTGCATGCTGTGCTACGCCGGTTGCCCCGTCATGAGCTTGGAACCGGCCTTCCTTGGACCCGCCGCCCTCGCCCTGGGCCAGCGCTACAACCTGGACTCCCGCGACAAGGGCCAGGCCGAACGCGTGGACGCCATGAGCGGAGACGAGGGCCTTTGGGGCTGCACCTTCGTGGGGGAATGCTCCGTGGTGTGTCCGAAGCACGTGGACCCCGCCGGCGCCATCCAGAAAGGAAAGATAGCCGCCGCGAAGCAGTGGTATGCGAATTTCATTAAGCCGAAAGGAGCGAAGAAGTGAATCCGCCGTATACACCTCCGCCAGCCGGGCCCGCGTGGTTTCTTCAGCGCAAGAACTGGCTGCTGTTCATGATCCGCGAACTGACCTCGGCCGTCATCGCGCTGTATCTCGTCTTCTTTCTCGTGTTCCTTGCGCGGTTCGGCGGAGGGGCTTGGGTTTTTGAGGAGTTCCTCGCGTTGCTTACCCATCCCCTCTCCATGGCGGGGCACGCGCTGGCCTTCGCCGCCGCGGTCTGGCACTCTGTCAGTTGGTTTAACACCTCCGCACAGGTCATGCCAATACGTATTGGAACGTGGCGTATGCCCGGCGTGGCAACCATCATCATCACGGGCTACGCGCCCTGGCTCATCATTAGCGCGCTCGTCTTCTGGGCCGCCTTGCCGTAAGGCCGGCATCTTGCCGGCACGTAAGCCGCCTGGAAAGCGGGGATGGAATTCAAGGGTTTTAGGGGATGCAAAAAACACCCGGTACACCGCCGTGTCTGGCGGGCCGGGCGTCCTGCGCCAGTTACAAGGTAAGAAGGAGATGATATCGTGAGCCGGTCCAACGAAGCGTTCTGGTGGTCCTTGTTCGCCGCGGGCGGCGTGCTGGGAGCACTGTTCATCCCCGTACTCGTGTTACTGACGGGGTTCTGGCTGCCCACGGCCGATCCCGTCGAGGCCGCTGAACACTACACGCATCTCGTCGAATTACTGGGCCGATGGCCCGTGAAGATCCTCCTTATAGCCGTGATCGGCCTGAGCTGTTTCATGTGCGCGCATCGCATTCGGCATACCCTCATGGACCTGGGATTGCGCGGTCACGCCAGGGCCATATCCCTGGCGTGCTACGGCGCCGCCATCCTCGGCGCCCTCGCCAGTGTTCTACTGGTGGCGCGCATCTAATCGCCCGGCGCCCACCTGCGGACATGCGCCTGGAATAGCCAAAAGCCTGCGCAGCGATTGCATTCCCCCGCGCCATCGTGGTACTATGCCGTTCAGCTAAAGAAACGCATGGAGTTTCCGTTTGCTTCACACGCGCTCGTAGCTCAGGGGATAGAGCACTGGCCTCCGGAGCCAGGTGTCGCAGGTTCGAATCCTGCCGAGCGCGCCATTCTAAACCCCTGCACAACAAGGACTTACGAAGCCAAGCGCTCGTGGGTCCTTTTTCCTTTTTCGGCTCCGGCAAGGGTGGCGTAATCGTCGGAATAGGCATGGAACAGGCTGCGGGAACAGACTCTCCAAAGCAGGACGTCAAGTTGAGGTCACAAAATAGAGCTTGCCAAACGCCGGTATCCTGCGTATGCTGTTTTCATAACAATGCAGGAAGATGTCGGGGCGCGATTTGCCAATGGCGGCGGGATAACCCATGCAAGACATTGCTCAATGCGCTGGCCGGTTAGCTGCTGCAAGGGAAGGCGCCACGTGATTCCTATGAGCTAAGGCCCCGTTGCGGGAACGCCGCCGCAAGAATGCGAAAGTGGGCGATCAAGGGTGGCATCACGTGGACGAGTCGCTGGTTCAGAAGAGGGTGCGGGATGCGGTTACGAAGGCGGCTACGACATTCGGACCGTTCAAGAGCTGTTGGACCACAAGGACATAAGCGCCACGATGATCCATGCCTATGTTCGACCACAAGACCCATTAAGGAATATAGCAATGATCCGATACAAAAGCATCAACAAGCGTGCCCTTCAGTCTGCCATATTTGGCTGCATTCTACTCATCTCGTGTGCCGTAATGGCCGGAGAACCAACAAAGGAACTCCTCTGGCCAGAGGGGGCGCCAGGATCCATAGAGAATGATTCCCCGCAGGATAGCCCCGCGATAACCATCTACTCACCACCTAAAGACACTATTAACGGAACAGCTGTTGTTATTTGTCCAGGAGGGGGATACGCTAATTTGGCGATGGAACATGAAGGACGCGATATCGCAACATGGTTCAACGGCATGGGGGTTACGGCGATCGTTCTTGAATATCGAATGAGTAGGGGGGGCTATACTCATCCGATCCCGCTTCAGGACGCACAACGGGCTATCCGTACAGTTAGATCGCGTGCCGAGGAACTGCATTTGGATCCGTCTCGAATTGGAATTATGGGATTCTCGGCGGGTGGGCATTTGGCGTCGACCGCCGGAACGCGTTTTGACCAAGGTAATCCGGACGCGGAGGATCCTATAGACAGAGTCGGATGCAGACCTGACTTCCTGATTCTCTGCTATCCTGTAATTGCATTTGGAGAACCCTATACCCACGAAGGCTCCCAACGCAACCTGATTGGCCCCAATCCGCCACAGGAGCTGGTAACCAGCCTATCGAACGAAAAGCAGGTCACTGAAGACACCCCTCCTACGTTCTTGTTTCATACGGATGAAGACACGGGCGTGCCTCCCGAAAACAGCGTCGCCTTTTATCTGGCTCTGCGCAAGGAAAACGTCCCCGCCGAGTTACACATCTATCGAAAAGGGCGACACGGGCTAGGCCTTGCGCAAGACGTGCCTGGAACGGCAGACTGGCCGAATGCCTGTAAACAGTGGTTACAGGGACAGGGATTACTGAGCACGGCAACACCTTAAAGGCACTTGTCGTATCTCGAATGGAGTCTGCCTCCCCTGGGGTGCGAAACCAAACCCTGGCCCTCCTTACCCTCTGCACTAATTTACGGCAAGGAACTGTCTCAACTCTGTTGGCAGAGAGAGGACCAAGATAGCCGCGGTTTCCAGGC
>SKRY01000403.1 GCA_007118235.1 Candidatus Hydrogenedentota bacterium
AACTGTTTCAACAACGGCATGCTGCCCATCCGCCTGCCCAGCGAAACCATTTCCCAACTCTTCGACGAAGTGCGGGCGCAGGAAGGCTTCACGCTGGCCGTGGACCTGCCGGAACAAACCTTGACCACACCCAACGGAGAAACCATCGCCTTCGACGTCGACGCCTTCAAGAAGGCCTGCCTGCTCAACGGCTGGGACCAGATCGGCCTCACCCTGCGCCACGCCGGCAAAATTGACGCCTACGAAAAGGCCCACGGCCTCGCCTAACCTTCCCCAGATTCCCATGCCGTCCTCCGAAACCAGCTTCCCGGAGGACGGCATGGCGTTCAGCTCTTGCCGCTTCTTCCCGCATTGCCCCGCCTTACCGCCGGTGGAAAGCAACCCAGTGCCTTGTGGTATGCTTCCTTATGCGTCTTCCGTCATTGATTCCCTCCGCACACTTCTGAACATCGCGGAAAGCGAATAGGATTCACCGGGCCTTGCGCATTCTAATGCTAAACTACGAGTATCCTCCCCTGGGAGGCGGGGCGGGCAATGCCACGCGCCATTTGCTCCGCGAGTTCGCCCGGTTCGATGATCTGCATATCACCCTTGTTACCTCCTCCACGGACAAGGAACGGACGGAGAAGCCGCATGACAATATCACCATTCATTTCTTGGATATAGCCAAGAAGGGGAGTCTTCATTATCAAACCAGCCGTGACCTCATTATCTATTCCTGGAAAGCCTGGCGTTTTTGCCGCAGTCTGATGAACGAGGAGTCGTTCGACATCGTTCATGCGTTTTTCGGTATCCCCTGCGGCGTTATCGCATATCTCTTGGGAAAACCTTACATTATCAGCCTTCGCGGGAGCGACGTTCCCGGGTTCAACGCCCGTTTCGCCATACTGGACACGCTCTTGTTCGCAAGACTTAGCCGTTTCATTTGGAGACGCGCCAAGGCCACTATCGCGAATTCCGAACATCTAAAGAAACTTGCGCTCCAAACCAGCCCCGGCCAAGCAATCGAAGTTATCCCCAATGGGGTTGACTCGGTACGCTTTCATCCGAATTCCGAACCTCGAAACGGCCGGGGACCGTTGCGTGTGCTCGCCGTTGGCCGTTTGATTCCCCGAAAGGGTTTCCGTGTGCTCATTGAGGCCATGCGCGGGCTCAAGGATATCGAATTGACCATCGCGGGGGAGGGGCCTCAACGCGAGGAACTCCAGCGCGCCGCCGGCGGCCTCAACATCACATTCACGGGCGCGATCCCCCCCGAGGACATGCCGGAGTTATACCGGGAACACGACATCTTCGTACTCCCTTCCATGAACGAAGGCATGAGCAACACGGTATTGGAAGCCATGGCTAGCGGCTTGCCCGTCGTGGTCACGGGCGCTGGCGGAGGCGTCAAGGAGCTTGTAAAGAATGGCAGGAATGGCTATGTGGTGCAACCGCATGCCCATGACCTCCGGAAAGCGTTAAGCACATACTCCGAGACCCCAGTGGAACGGCGGCGGCACGGAAGCGATAGCAGGAAACAAGCTGAAACCTTGTCTTGGACCGTGACCGCGCGCCAGTATATCCGTCACGTACAAGAGGCCCTCAAGGCGTGATCAACCTTGGGCGTATGGCGTTAGCTAAAGGATGGATATGTCTGGCGAGTCCCTCCGCATAGGAATTGTCGCCCGCGATCTTGAGAAGACGGATGGCGGAACAGGCGTAATGTTGGACCAGTTGCTCCGGCGGCTGGATACGGATGCCCACGGACATCGCATATATATCATTCACCGCTCACCCGGTCTCGGCAAGGCGTTTTCCCATGTTCACGCCACCGTGCGCCGTCATCCCAAGCCGGTCTTTGATTTTGTTGATGTCCCGATCTGGACCCATCGCAACAAACTTGATGTCGTGGTCTATCCCAAGAATGTCATTCCATGGGGCGTGCGCGGAAAGCGCATCCTCATTGTCCTGGACCTCGCGTATTTCTGGACCGTGGATCAACGCCACGCCTATCCGCTCATGGACCGGCTATTCATGACGCGTATGATGACGCTATCCAGCCGGCGCGCGGACTCCGTGGCCGCCATTTCGCACAACACACGGACCGATCTCCACCGTCAGCTCGGTCTAGACCCCGAGAAGACCATGGTCCTGCCCTTGGCCGCCGCGGAATGCTTCACGCCGGTTACTTCACCATCCGAGCTGGACCGCGTGCGCTCCTTGTACCGGCTTCCGGAACGGTTCATTCTGTTCACGGGAGGCCTATCGCCAAGAAAGAATATCGTCCGGCTCATTGAGGCGTTTCAACTAATTCAAGGCGAATATCCGGGACTTCACCTGATCCTCACGGGCGGCCGAGGCTGGCGCAATGCGGAGGAAGCCGCGCTCATCGAGGCCAACCCGCGAATCCGGAGGCTCGGGTCCGTACCAGGCCAGGATCTGCCCGCGTTGTATTCCCTCGCCTCCCTGTGCGCCTATCCAAGCCTGTACGAGGGCTTTGGCATTCCCGTGCTTGAGGCTCAGGCCTGCGGGTGTCCCGTTCTCGCATCGAATGTCAGCTCCATTCCCGAAGTCGCGGGCGATGGCGCACACTACGCCGATCCCTACAGCGCACACGGCATCGCGGCGGGTTGCCGCGCCATCCTAGATGATGATGCGTATCGTGACGCCCTGATCCAGAAAGGATTTCACAATAAACGCCGTTACTCTTGGGATGAATCCGCCGCGATTCTATTGAAGCTTTGTGAAGCGATCAATTAGCCGCCTAAGATCAACGATGAATCAACCAAACCGCAAAGCCGTTCGCATACTCACGTACCATTATCTGCGCAATAATGGCGCGTTCCTCTATGCCTTCTCACTTTGCCGGAATCTGACCGAGCTGCTTCCAGGGTGCGATGTAAAGATTCTGGACTATCGGGCGCCCTCGTTGCGTTACTATGATCTCGCGAAGATCGTCAAGCTTCAACCGGGCTCACCCTTATTCTACTTGAGACGTCATTTGCTTTTCGAAAAGGCGATCGGCGCGCATCTTCCCCTTGATACCTCCGTCCCCAATCACGCCAGCCATAAGCGGATGATGGATTGGCTACAAGCGCGGCGGTATCATGGGCTCATTGTCGCCATGGACTCCTGGAACGTCCGGCGCAGCCTTCATTTGCCCTCGTTCCCAAACCCATACTGGCTGGATGAGTCGATTACCGCGAACAAGATCGCGTTCTCCGTGTCCGCATTCAATTCCGATCCCGGATTATTGCGTGTTCACAGGGATACGATTCGACGGATTTTGAACTCCTATAGGATCATAGGGGCGAGGGACGACTTCACCTTCACCCTCTTGCGAGAGCTTGGACTAGACGATTGTGTGCACGTTGAGCGAACCTATGATCCCACGCTGGAGTATCCCATTGACCATACGGACATCGATCAGAAGCTCGCTCATCTTGGAGTGGATTCCGCGAGGCCAGCGCTCGGTTTGATGCTTCATGGAAAGCCGGAGCTGTGTCAAACACTGCGTGATTTCCATGAAGCCCGGGGATACCAGATACTCGGCTTGGGGATGTACAATCCCCATGCGGACATTAATTTGGGGGACAAGCTTAATCCCTTTGAATGGGCTTCGGCGCTCTCCCGGCTGAGTCTGTGCATAACCGATCGGTTTCACGGAACCCTCTTCTGTTTGAAGAATGACACGCCGGTAGTGTGTATCGAACCGAAACCCATCGCGCGCGAACAAAGCAAACTGTATTGTCTCCTGTCCGATTTTGGAACGGAGAACCTCTATATGGATGACACCCTGCAAACATCCGGTCCCTCACGCTTGGCCGAGGCCATGCTTGAAGTCCAAGGCGCCTGGGATTCCGTCTACTCCGCCCATATTTCGGCCAAGATCGAGGAAATGGTTCGGAAGAACAAGGAGTTTGGGCTTGGAGTTGCACGATCACTTCAAACCGAATCGTAAACGCGCCTTCTCTGGCGGGAACCCGCCCACGCATTTCCCAATGTGCGCAGTGTGTGGCTGGAATTACACGGTATAGCCCATGAGTCAACAACGTACCCGTAAGAAGCGCCTGCTCTGGGTGCGCTACACGGTTGCGCTCGCCGCGTTGTTCTATCTCTTCTGGGCGGCGGACCTCGTGGGGGTGCTGGCCACCATGCCGGCCATCGGGTTCCGCGTCACGGGCTTGTTGTTCATCTTGGTGCTGTGCGCTTCCCTGGCGGAAGCGACGGGCATGAGTATCGCTCTTCGCGCTTTCGGGGCGCATCTCACGCCCTTGCGCGCGATGATGCTCATGCTTCAGATCCGGTTCTACTCCACCATCGCGCCGGGCGTGGTGTCCACGGGCATGAAAATCTACCGCCTCGGCAACCGGACCCAAAAACCGCTTGAAAGCTTGGGCGGACTTGCCGTCAACCGGGCGATCTTCGTGGCGGCGCTTCTCCTTCTAGGCGCGATCGCCGTTCCATTGGACCGGGAGTTCCCCTGGCCCGCGATTCAGCAAGCCATGCCTATTGTCTTGGTAACGGTGGCGCTTGCTCTTTCGCTGGCGTTGCTTGCTCCTGTTCGCGGCTGGTTGAGCCGATGCGTGGACAACGCCGCGGCGCGCTTTTCTGCATACGCGCCCCAGACCTTGGCGAAAAAGCTGGCGCGGCTCACGTTCCACCTGCGCCGGATGACGTGGCGTCAGCTCTCCGGCATAGCCGCCAGTTGCCTCGCGGCGCACGTCATGGGATCGGTGGGGCTGCTCATGCTGGCGAACGCCGTGGAGCTGGACATACCCCCGGCGGTGGTGTTCTGGATCCGGGCCGCGATTATGCTCGTGACCATGATCCCCATCAGCATAGCTGGATTCGGCGTGCGTGAGATCTCGGTCGTAGCGCTTCTATCGCAGTATGGGATAACGCAACCCGATGCGCTGGGGTTCTCCATGTTGTTTGTGTGCTTCTTCGTGCTGTTCCGCGCCCTTGTGGGATTCATTTTGGAGATGCTGGAAGCAGGTTACACCCATTGGCGCGCCGATACGGTCAATGCACTTGAAGCACGGCGCAGGTGAGGTAGGCGGTTTCGGGCATCTGAAGCAGGACGGGGTGATCGGGACCGGCGCCGCGGAAGTCCAGGAGGACGGCGTCCCGTTGGGCGGCGCGGGCGGCGCGTTTAAGGACCTCGGTGAAGACGGCGTGGTCCACGGGCTGCGAACAAGAGGAGGTCACGAGAAAACCGCCCGGCTCCAGGGCCGCCATGGCGTTGGCGTTCAGGGTCTGATACGCGCCCCGGGCTTTCTGTAAATGGCCCCGCGACTTGGCCAGGGCCGGGGGGTCAAGAATAATGAGATCGTAGCGTTCACCCCGCTTGAGCGCGTCGCCGATGTCCGCCGTCTCGAATGCGCATCGGTCCGCCACGCCGTTGCGTTCGGCGTTGGCCCTGGCCCACGCTATGGCCGCCTCCGAGGTGTCCACGCCTGTTACGCTTCGCGCGCCCGCGGCCGCCGCATGACAACTCCACATCCCGGCGTAACAATGCCCATCGAGCACGCGCGCTCCCTCGGCGAGGGGGCGGGCGGCGAGCACATTGTCTTGTTGGTCAAGAAAGAGTCCGGTTTTCTGGCCGCCACTCAGCGGAACGCCGAAGGTAAGGCCGCCCAGATCCACGGCCGGCTCCTCCCCCAGCGCGCCTAATTCATGCGCCTTTCCCCGCACGGTGATGCGCGCGCCTTCCACGCCGGGATAGGCGAGGAAGGTTTCCGCGAGCGCGGCGGCGTGGGGCGCATAAAAGGCGCAGGACGACTCCGCGATGACGACCGGCCCATACCGGTCGGCTACAAACCCCGGCAGGCCGTCGCTCTCGCCATGGACCCAGCGGTAAGCGGCGTGGCCGGGCCGCGTCCGTTTGCGCAGGGCGTGGGCCTGGTCAATGCGGCGGGCCAGAAAGCCGTCGTCGATGTCGTACTGGCGGCGGGCGAGAATGCGCACCGCGATGCCGCCTTCGGCTTGGTAGAAGCCCCGGCCCACGAAACGCTTCCGCTGCGTATAGACATCCACTGCCTCACCGTCCTTCGCTTCGGGCAGGCGCTCGAACTCGTTGCGAAAGGCCCAGGCGTGGCCGCGCAACAGGCGGCGTTCTTCGTTGGGTTTCAGGTATGCGCGTTCCATGGGTAGATGCCTTAGGGTTGTGGGTGATAGTCCGGATCATGCGGAGGAGGTGCGATTGGCCCACGCAAAGGGCGAGTCATTTGCGTAAGACGCGTGACGGACCGCGCGGAAATCGCGTTCAGTCCCGGTTGTCTTCCGATTCAACGTCGTGTTGCACCACGGCGCCCGGCGCGGTGGCCGTGTGGGGCCACAGCTTGCGGCCGGGGTAAATGGAGGTGTGTATCCCCGTGTGAACGCCATCGCCGATGATCGCGCCTAGCTTGCGCCGTCCCGTGTCGATGGCCTGGCCCTTGACGATGCATTTTACGGGTTGGCCATCGTGGCGCAGATTGGCCGTGATGGTGCTGCAGCCCAGATTCACGCCCTCGCCGAGGATGCTGTCCCCCACGTAACTCAGGTGGGGCACGGCGCTGTGGTCCATGATGATCGAGTTCTTGATCTCGACGCCCTGGCCTATCTTACAGCTATCCGCGATGCTCGTCCCCGGCCGGATCCAGCAGTTCGGGCCAATCACGCAGTTGGCTCCGATGATCGACGGTCCCTCGATGACAGCCCCCGGCCGGACAATCGTTCCCCGGCCAATGGCGACAGCGCCCATGATGTGCGCCGCGGGGCTGACTTCGCCCTCGATGCTGGGCCGGAGCATGTCGTTGAGCAAGAACTCGTTAGCTTCGAGCAAGTGCCATGGATACCCGATGGGCAGCCAGTACCCCTCGGCCTCGAGTACCCGGAACCCGCCGCGTTGAATGAGCACTTCGATGGCCGACGTGATCTCGATCTCGCCGCGGGACGAGGGCGGCGTCTTGCGCAGGATATCGAACACATCCGGCGAGAACCGGTATACGCCCATATTGGCAAGATGCGAGCTGGATTGCTCCGGCTTTTCCGTCAGGCCCGTGGCGGTTCCGGCCTTGTCCGTCTCGTATACGCCGTACTGGCTGACAT
>SKRY01000344.1 GCA_007118235.1 Candidatus Hydrogenedentota bacterium
ATTTCCCGCAACGCCACGAGAACGCCATCGTCATGCGGAGCTTCAGCAAGTCCTTCAGTTTGGCGGGAATACGTCTGGGGACAGCCGTGTCGCGGCCGGAACTCATCGCGGAACTCTTGAAGACCAAGGACTCCTATAACCTGAACGCCGTGACCCAACGCCTCGGGCTGGCCGCCTTCACCGATTACGAACACATGCAAGCCAACGCGGACCGCGTGCGCGAGGGGCGGCGGTATCTCACGGAGTCCCTGCAGAAACTCGGGTTTCACGTGCCCCCTTCGCAAGCCAACTTCGTGCTCGCCGAATGGGACGGCTCGCCCCGCGCGCGCACGCTATTCGAGGAACTGAAACAGCACAACATCCTCGTGCGTCATTTCCCTGTGCGGCGGTTGGAACACGCGCTCCGCATTTCGGTGGGCGCGCCCGAGGAAAACGAAGCCGTCGTGAACGCCTTGGACGAACTCATTGGTTGACAAAGACACTTCTGTCGTGCTCGTAGTTGGGGGGGTGGACCGGATTGACAAGATAGAACGTGGGCTCTCCAATCCCCGGATAGGGACGCTGCTCCACGGGACCACATTTCCCCTTGGGAAGGGGGTGGCCCGAAAGGCCGAGGGGATGCAAACGCCCGGCCCACCGCTTTATCCTGCGATTGGGGGAAGGCCTCGTTGTTTGGTCCACATCAGGGACGTTGGTCATCTTCGGCGGGTTGGCCGCGGTCTTCTCCTGGATATCCTTCCAGAAACATGCCTTTGAGACGCCCTGTTCGTTCGATCGTGAGTTCCGCAGCCGCGCGCCACTGGACAAGCCCCTGCAAGGATCCGCCTTCGTACATGGCGCCTTCCGCCACTATGGAAGCGTCACGGTATTCAATCCAAGCGCGTTGCGCCTGACGCAGAGCCTCTTCTTGCTCTTCAGTGAGTGTGTCTATGAGTTTGCCATACACGGTGTTGAGTTCGGCATCCGCCTTCTCGAATTCCTCTTTGGCCTCGGATACCATCTCAACCATTGTTTTTCCAAACGTAAAGCCATGCGATAGCACCAATATGGCCACTACAGCAGTTACAAGCGGCAATCTCATACGTATTCCCTTTTCGTGCTATACATTTAAATATTACTGCGCGGGCGTGGGACTCCACTCATTTCGGCCCCGCACCAGGCGCTTGATCGCGCGGCGCGCATTGCGGTACCGCTGGGAATCCAATGACCGGTCCCCAAAACGAACGGTGTCATACAAGTGCACAACCTCTTCCAGAATACTGGGATCGACGCCGGGATAAGCTTGTGCCGCCGCCAGAATCTCCTGAGCGGTCTTGCCTTCGCACGGAATACCGGCGCGGCGTAGACGCCGGCGCAGACGCAGATACAGCCGGATCGCCCGGATTTGATCGCGGGATAAAGGCACACGGGGCCGGAAACCGTGGAATTGCAGTTCCTTCCATTGCATGGCGAACCACACCGCCGCGCCGCCCAATCCGAGGAAGGCCAGACCGAACGTGGCGAGGGGAATCCGATCGGTCAAACTCATTCCCCCGAACATTCCGCCGGTATATCCCCATCCAGGCAAGAATCCCGAAAGGCTGTCGCGTCTGAGCAAGTCTTCGAGGCGAATAGGAGGCTCGTATCCTATGATGTCGCGATACCACACCATACGGGAGCGGATGTGCAGGCTGTTCGCCCAGCGGCCCACGGCGGCCCACATTCCATCCTCGGCGTCATCATCCTCAAGCGGGGAAGGGTCAAAATCCACCCATCCCCAGCCCGGAAAATAGACTTCCACCCAGACGTGCGCCATGTCCGCCTGGACCAGATATGCATCCTCGGTTTCGTCCCACACACCGCCGCGGTACCCCATCACCAATCGGGCGGGAACACCTAACCCGCGCACCATCAAGGCCATCGCGCTGGCGAAGTACTCGCAGTGTCCGGCACGGTACTCGTGGATAAACGCGTCCACGGGATTTTGCGAGGGAAGGGTCGGGGCCTCCAATGTATAAACGAAATCGGACGAACTCAAATGCTGCTCGATGGCCACAACTTGGTCATAGACCGTGTCATGGCGGTCCGCTAAACGCTGGATGAGCCGCAACGTCCGGTTCTGAAGATCATGATGAGTCAGCACATGGTAGGCGTTCTGGCGGAAAACGGTCTGGTAATTCGTGTCGCTTTCTCGCAGCCCGCTGGGTTCGGGTTGCCGCACTTCCGACCACACCTCGTACTCAGGGGCTTCGCGTGCGGAGGTGAGTTGCATCACGGAAAAGTCTTGGGAGGAGCCCCATTCCACCGCCATGTTGCTTGCCTCAAGCCGCTGTATGAGCGACAGCCCCGGCAAGAATGGATGGGTGAAGCCATAGTCTTCCACACGAATCACTTGGTGAATGAGTTCAGGGTCGCCGTCAGCAAAAGGTGTACGGGCGACCGAATACTCATCGATGTTCTCAAAGTCCAGTTGAACCGCCTGGTTATCCCTGGCCCTCACGCCCCGGTGTTCCCAGCGCCGTCCGGTGTAACTGTCCAATACGCCCGCGCGCCACAGCAACTCCCCCCGGTACCGCCCATCCGGCATGTCCGGAAACTCGGCTTGAAAGACGACGGTGGGGTCCTCGGCGATGTTTCCGCCCATGGTGAGGTCCACGAATCCAGACAAACCTGTCATCGCCATGCCGCCGGGTTGCGACCGGCCAAACAGACCGGCTTCGGTCCGGGGCGTTGTATAGAACACGGCTATCGTGAGGAGAATGCTCGCCACGGACACCGCTGTCACCGAAAAGGTCAATCCCATCCGCGTGTTGGGCGCTTGAGCGCCTGCGGCCGGCTCCGTTTCCCGGGCGTGATTCAAGGTTATGACGGTGGCGTCCGGTCCATGGCGATTGTGGCGGCTATCGCGGTAGAGCTGAAGCATCATCAGAGAGCCCGCGGCGCTGACAAGGAACAGAACCAACACCAGGCTTATCCCAGCATCGGGCGCTTGCACCGAAGCGGCCACGAGCATGAAGAAGGCCATCAAGAAGATGTGGAGGTAGTTGCGTTCTCGCTTCACATGCATCAGTTCATAGGCCTGAATATACATCACCAACAGGGTCACTGGTCCCAAGAGATCAAAGTGGATCAACCCCAACGGCATGGCCATGAAATAACCAAAGATGATGCCCATCAGGGCCAACGTGAGGTAGGTGGTGAGCTGACGGTACCAACGGTGACGCTGATCCAAGCGTTCCCCTAGGGACATGAAGCCGAGCACCAATAGGGGAAGGCTCAACACGGCGAAACCATAGGTTTCGGTGGTGGCGAGCGCCCCATATCCCGCAAGCACAAGGCCAGCCGTGAACAGTTTTAGCTTATGCGCTACTGCTCTATCCACGTATTACCTCCTTCGGACTCATCACGCGGGCGCTGTCTCCGGGACCTCTGCGGCCCCACCTCTCCGCGTCGGCCGTCAAGTAGAGGACAGCCCCGGCCTCAAGGTTTCGCGCCTGCGTGGGTTGAAAGGGCCGTCCCCGGGGTGGAGTTGGCTCAAGCCGCGCAAGGACATCCATGATGCGGCGTTGTTGGGCTTGACTGGTTCCGGGCAAAACCTCGCGGTCCGGCGTGATGAGGGAAACGACGTGATTACGTCGCAGAAGCTCCACCGCCAAGGACGCCGCAAGCTCAATGGCGGTCTCAAAGTTCTCCTCGAAACTGGGATCGCCGGGGATCTCCTGGGTGTCCAGTACCAGCACCGTGTTATGGGCGGTATCCATTTCGAGTTCCTTCACAACCAGCGTGCCCGTCCGCGCGCTTCTTCGCCACGCGATCAGCCGGGTGTCGTCTCCGCGGACATAGTCGCGAAGACTGAAGAACTCGGCGCCTTGGGTGCGGGCGGGCTTGTGCATCCGTCCGGCCCCCTCCTGCTCCAGCAAGGGCTCCCGGGTGACCGGCCATACCCGCGGATAAACAAGCACCTCGCCGTTTCCCTCGAAGGTAACCCAACTCTCTGCTAGACCAAAGGGAAACGCGGAGTATATCGTGATGTCAGGCAGGGGCCATAGGCCGCGTTTGGGAAAGGATTGGGCGGCATGCACCATGGCGCAGCCCCGTGGGGGAACCTTTATAAGGTGGGCGAGAGGACCTTCCGCCGTTCTTGAGGACTCCATCCGCAAGCCAAGCGCTGGCAGGTAGCGCTTTCGGTTCTCCACATAAAGGGTCAATAACGCCTCTTGTCCCCGGTGAACAGACTCAGGCCCTTGTTGGACTAGGTGTGTGCCGCGCAAATTACGCTTGCTAAGCAGAAGCGACAGAAGAATGAAACTCACGAGTCCGGCGAAGATGATGTAGAGGAGGTTGGTGCCCGTATTCCATGCCGCAAGCAAGACAAGAAACGCGATCACGCCAAACACCCGCCCCATGCGCAGGACACGGCGCTTAATTCTTGGGCTATCCGGTTTCATCGGCTTACACCGGTACAGGCGTCTTGGCCAGAATATCGTTTACAACGTTGTCGCGCTCTTTCGCCACGGTCCCCGGCGCTCCGCTGCGATTCTTGATAAGCAACCGGTGCGACAGCACTGGAACCGCCATGCGCTTGACATCGTCCGGGGTGGTGTAATCACGTCCTTCCACAAGCGCGCGAGCCTGCACGCCCTCGTACAACGCCACCGAGGACCTCGGACTTGCCCCCAACTGTACGTGCTCATGCTGCCGTGTGGCTTGCACGATCTCCAAAATATACTGCGCCACGCTCTCCTCCACCCGGACCCCCCCCGTGAGTTCTTGAAGCTCCTCGACTTCCACTCCGGTAAGCACTGGCTCCAGCGAATTGAGGGCGCGCCAAGGATCCCGCCGCCGCATGATGTGGAGTTCATCCTCGCCGCTCGGATAGCCGATTTCGATCCGGAGCATGAAGCGATCAAGCTGCGACTCGGGAAGCAGGTACGTGCCTTCGTATTCATGGGGGTTTTGCGTCGCCAACACGATAAACGGCGCGGGCAGGGCGCGGGTGATCCCATCCACCGACACCTGCGCCTCGCTCATGGCCTCCAACAAAGCGCTTTGCGTCTTCGGGGGAGTGCGGTTAACCTCGTCGGCGAGCACGACATTGGCGAAGATAGGGCCCGGGCGGAACTCGAACTCATTGGTCCGCGGGCTGAGCACCGATACCCCAAGAATATCGGTGGGAAGCATGTCGCTGGTGAATTGTATACGCTGGAACTCGCAGTCTATGGAGCGCGCCAACGCTTGGGCGAGCGTGGTCTTGCCTATGCCGGGAATATCCTCAATCAACACATGACCGCGGGCGAGTAGACCCACGACGCACAGCTTTACGGCTTCGCGCTTACCAAAAATCACCTGTTCGATATTGTCGACAAGGCGGCTTACCTTGTCAGTCGTGGCTGAGTCCATCAGGGCTCTCTACTCCTTTCGCCGCAGGGGCGGAAACGGTTTCCGTACACAAGGGCCGCCAATCGCAATCCAGGTAACGCTATCCTCCCACCTATTAGTCTCGCCCTTTCCTGTCCCATGGAGCCGGCGGCAGGGAGCGCGTTCCACTTCTCCAACACCTGCTATTCGCCCCATACCGCAACAACCACCTTATACAGTATAGACACTAAGGCTTGAATATGCAAAGGGCGGCGGGCCTTTCATCGCGGCGCCGGTGTCGTAACTCATTGAGAAACGGGGAGTTAGGCAGTCACGCCGAGACGAACGCCGAGCCCGGCGATTTCTGCCTTAACGTTAATGGCGCTCACGCAGTAACGGGTTGTCAAATATGGTCCACGGGCGCGACGGCTCGCTGTAACGTTTGGACCACCCGATCAAACACCGCTTGGGCCACTGTTTCTTTCCCTGCATGGCCAAGGTCCGTTACCGAGGCGCTTCCATCAAGAAGCAGCGCATCCAGCGAATCGGCCCCGAATCCGCATTGGCCTGGGCCGACTCGATTGACAACCAGCAGATCCACAGGCTTCTTTCGAAGCTTTTCCCGGCCCATTTCCTCCAAATCGCCCGTTTCAGCGGCAAATCCCACTAGAATCTGGCCCTGTTTACGCTGACCACAGGCCCGTCCCAGCACGTCGGGGTTCTCCACCAAGTCGAGCTGGAGGGTCTGCCCCGTGCGTTTTCGCTTCTCGGAGGGGGCATAGGCTGGCCGGTAATCCGCCACGGCGGCGGCGGCCACGAAGATATCCGCCTCGGAAAACCGTTGCGCGACGGCTTCGTCCATATCCTCGGCCGTCTCGACATCCACGCGCTCGGCTCCGTGTGGCGGGGCCTTCTCGGCAGGCCCCGTGATGACCGTGACCTGCGCGCCGCGGGCCATGGCCTCGATGGCGAGAGCGTACCCCATCTTGCCGGAAGAGCGGTTGGACAGATAGCGCACGGGATCCAGCGCTTCCCGCGTTGCCCCGCTCGTGATGAGCACGCGTTTACCCGCGAGATCATTGCGCTCGTCAAGCAACAGCGAGGCCATGTCCAGGATGATGGGCGGATCAATGAGCCGGCCCGGTCCCACCGTGCGGCACGCGAGCCGCCCGGCCTCGGGGCCCACGAAATGGCAGCCGCGCGCACGCAACGTGTTCAGATTGGCTTGCGTGGCGGGATGGGTGTACATGTTGGTGTTCATGGCGGGAGCGAAGAGGATAGGCGCCCGCGTCGCGAGCAAGGTGGTGCTGAGCCAGTCATCCGCCAGACCGTTGGCCGCCTTGGCGAGGATGTTGGCGGTGGCGGGCGCGATCAGAAAGAGGGACGCGCGGGACGCCACCGCGATGTGCTCCACATCCGGATTCTGGAGGGAATCGAACAAGGCGGTGATAGCCCGCTGACCAGTGATCGCCTCAAAAGTGGAGGGTCCCACCAGTTCCGCGGCCGAACGCGTCAAGACGGGGAGAACCTTGGCTCCCAGCTCGGTCATCCGGGAAGCTAGCTCGCAGGCCTTATAGGCCGCGATGGACCCCGTTACGCCAAGCACGACCTCTTTGTTATTCCACGTATTCCTCTTCATCATCCTGACTGGTCCGGTAGGTCACTTTGCCCGCCATTATCTCTTCAAGGGCAATCACCGTGGGTTTACGCGACTGCGTGTAAACCAGCGGACG
>SKRY01000170.1 GCA_007118235.1 Candidatus Hydrogenedentota bacterium
CGGCCCGGCGTGTTTGATCCCGCGATCGACATTCCGCTGGAGTTGGATTTCCGGCCGTTCCGGGCGGGGTTGGCCGGCGAACCGGACAACATGATCAAGATGGTGTTGTCCACTCCCGGCACCTCGGGCATCCCGCTGGCTGGGCACGAGCATGGCATAGAGAATCAGCCGCGCCGCCGGCAGTGGGCGCCCAACACCAATACGGGCAAGTTCTCGGGGCCGGACATCTTCGTGGTGATTCGCACCTCCGAGGATATGGACGAGAACGTGCAGTTCTCCGGCGGCATCGTGTCATGGGGGCAAGCCACTCCGACCGAGCCGGATTCCCATATCTTCCCGCCGCCCCCGACGGGACCCGTTGACGAACGGAACAAGTTCCGCGAGTTCCCCTGGGGTTCCCGGGCGCTGGGCTTCGTGACCATGTTCCAGGAACCGCCGGATCGCAGCGGGTTCAACTGGATCCGGACCCACCCCTACTATCAGCAACAGACGGGATTGCTTCAGGCCGTCGCGGCCCAGGATCCCGACGAGCTGGGCGATGTGTTCATTGATGCGGTCTCCCCGACACGGTTGCGGCAAATCATCCCGGATGGCGGGCAGGACATCACCATCTTCGGTTCTGGCTTCGGCGAATCGCCGCAAGTGACCCTGGATGGCCGGGACCTGTCCATTCGAACGGCCGGCGACGACGAAATCGCCGCGCGCATCCCAGCTGGGACCCAGTTTGTGTCGGAGCCGTTGGTGCTTACCGTGCGCAACCCGGATACGCGCAGTCAGGCGTCGCGCGATGACCTGTTCACGCTGATCGAGGTGGATCCCGACGATCCCGATGACCCCGACGATGCGCTATCTCCCAAAATAACCAACGTGTCGCCAGACCGTGGCGGCAAGGGCGACTTCCCCATCGCCATATTCGGGGAAAACTTCGACGACCCGCTGGTCTTCCTGGAAACCCGGGAAGGCGCGGCTCCCGTTTCCACGAGGTTGCGGGTGACGGAGTTCTCGGCGACGCGTATCGATGTGGATATGCCCATTGGCGGACTTCCGCGGACGGGCTGGCTGGATATGCGGGTGATTAACCAGCCCACGGGAGAACAAGTAACAGCGAGTCAAGCGTTCGAGTACCTGAGCGACGCGGACTTGGCGTGGCGCGCCTGCTTCGTGGCGACGGCCGCGTATGGCTCGCCGCTGGAGGATCGCCTGGACACTTTCCGGGCCTTCCGTGATGGCGTGCTGCTGAAATCCGCCGCGGGCACTGCCCTGGTGGAGGCCTATTACAGCTACAGTCCCCCCGTGGCGGAATTCGTGGCCGGGCAACCCGTGGCGGCGGCCGCGGCGCGGGCGGTGCTTACGCCGCTCGCGTGGGTGCTGACCTATCCGGGCATGAGTCTGCTGATGCTGGCCGTTATGGCCGCGGTAGCCGTGGGCGCTTGTTTCTTCCTTAAGCGGCGCGTTGTGGATACTGCATGGGAAGGCGTGCGATAATGACCATTCCCTGGGTCAGGGGCGTCCAAGGAGGCCAGCCGGCGTCTTGGATGCGAGGAGCCAAGGATGGTCTCAAGAATAAGGAGCATGTACGGTGAGTTTTCCGCTTAGACGCATGAGTGTCCTGGCAGGGGCCCTAATCCTGCTGGCGTGTTTCAGTGCGCAGCAAGCCGCGGCCGTCTTCCCCTTTGGCGGCTTCACGCCGGATGGCAGGATGGTGCTTGCGAAATGGCCCACGAGGACGGTGCTGGGCGAGGGCGGCATACCCATCCACTTCCAGTCCGGGCAATGGGGCTGGACGGCGGAGGAGAAAGAGACCCTCCGGGAGGCGTTCGCCCTCTGGGAGAATGTGCCCACGTCGTTTGTGCAGTTTCGGTTTAGGGGCGACCTGCCCGACCCGTTGCCGCCCGGCGCGTTGGACGGACGGAACGTCCTCTTTGTTCAGACCCCGGATGATCCGCAAGTCGGCGGCATCGAAATCCCTGGAGGCGTGGCGGGACTCGCCATGATTTTCGTTGCGCTGGAGGACACGTACCTTGAGTTGCTGCCGGACGGAATCGGTTTTCCCGTTTCGGGAGGCGAGATCTTCCAGTGCGACATGATAATCGAGGGGCCCACCCATCGCGGCCCGGATCCGATCGGTGATCTCAAGAGCACGGTTGCGCATGAAATTGGCCACTTCCTTGGCTTGGGCCACTCCCCAATGTCCAATTTCTCGTACGATATCGAGGTCCCGCTGGAAGACTTGGGACTGGTGGCGAATTTCGGGGTGGAAGAACCGGAATTGATTTGGCCGGACCCGGCCACGGGCGTACTCATGCCGACTCAGGTGACGCCGATCATGTATCCCTATGTATTCCGCGTGGAGGAGGAGGACGGTGAGATCGTAGGCGGCGGCCGCCGGCTGGCGCCCAGCGATATGGCCGCAATCTCCTTCATGTACCCGCGGGACCGTCAGCTCATCGACGAGACGTATTTCACCATTCGCCACGAAGCGCGCACGCCCGGCTCCCGGGGCGTGCCGAGCCGGCCCGTCTTGGGCGGCCATGTGATCGCGTGGGTGGACCACGATAACGATCCTTCCACGGAGCGTATTCCGTTTACCAGCACGGTTACCGGGCTCTACGAATATCAGAACCACATGAGAGGCGCATTCCGTTTGCAGGGACTGGCCAAGCAGCTCTATACCGAGGACGGACAACCCTTCACTCCGACGTATACGGTATCGATGCAAGCCTTGAACGAATTCACGACGCCTCACGGGGATCCGCCGGAAGCGTTTGATTCGCTGCGCAGCTTCGGATTCGCGCTGGGCGGGGAACCCCAGGATTGGGATGTGCCCTACGACACGTTGTTCCAGTCGGAGATCTTTCGCGACGGGGAGAATCTTTACGGGATTGGCGAGGTTAACCGCGGTACGCCATTGTATTTCAACCGCGAGCGCAACGAAATCGTGAGTGCAAGCACGGGCAAGAGTCTGGAAACCATGTTGTCGTTGGATACACCCATGTTCGGCAGCCCGACCGACACGTGTCCCTCGCTTCTCGTCTTCGATGGGATTGATTTTGACGACGACGATGATGATGACGATGATGACGACGAGACACTAGTGGTGGGTTCGCTGCGCAGCTTCCGGGATGGGTATTTGATGCATTCCGCCGCGGGCGTGGCGGTGGTGGACCTGTACTATCATGTTGGCCCGTCTCTCTCGGCTTTCCTTCTCAACCACGATGCCGCTCTCGCGGGCGCGCGCGGGCTGGGCGTGGTGGTGGAGTCCGTGTTCGCGCATCCATGGCTCCTGGCGCTTGCGGCGGTGGCGGCCGTCATCCTTGGAGGGTACCGCATGTTGAATGGATCTCGCCGCCGCGTGGCGTATGGAGCCGCCGCCGCTGTGTTATTGGCTGTCGCCTTTGGGCTCGCCGCGCAGCCGGCTTCCGCTCAATCAATTCAGTTGAGCACTCCCCAAGCCGTGGACATGTCCGATGATATCATCACGGGGACGGTGGTCGCCGTGGAAAGCTATTGGAACGAATACAACCAGATCGTGACCGACGTCACCGTTGAAGTCGATGAGACGGTCAAGGGCCGGAAGAACACGGAGTCCTATACCCACTTCACGATCATGGGCGGGCGGATTGGAGCCATCATGGCCTATGTCACCCATATGCCGACCTTCGAGCCTGGCGAGGAAGTGTTGCTCTTTCTGGAGGACAGCGCGAGGGGCAATGGCCATTTGGTTGTCGCGGGCAAGGATGGCAAGAACGAGATCGTCGAGGATGAGGAGAGCGGAGAGAAGTATGTGCGGGGTGGGCGCGTTCTGAGGGAAGTGGCCGCGGCCCTGAGTGAAACCAAGAAGAGTGAAGGACAAGAGTCTGGATCCGGCCAGCTTAAGCTGGAGGACACGCTGGATTACCTTCAAGCCTTGGTGGATGAGCAGAAGAATAACCGATAGTTTCCGGTGTTTGGCGCGTCTGTTGCTGGCGGGCTCCGATTCTCTGTGATGTCGGAGCCCGTTTTGCGTCATTCCGGTTTGGAAATGAGGCCGGGCGCGCCCTTTGAGGGAACCGGACTCCCCGCGCTGGTGTTTGATAGGATAGAACGAGAGAGCAAGGTTGGCTGTCGGTCCCGTGGTGCTGGGACAGCGATAAATGTCAACCCCTGTTGGAAGGGGGGCGTTACCCACCATGACCGGGATGGCGGGTATTTTCGGGCCAAGACTTTCGCCGGGCGTCCATGCCTAAGAGAGTCAACGCCTTGGGGCGCAAAGCAGATGGTCTTGTGTGACGCGGATGGTTGCGCCCCTGTCGTTTGAGGCTGACGTGGACAGATTTTGGAGAGCTTGGCAAGCAGTGGGACATCAGTATTGATATGCTCAAGAGTCTTTTGATCCGGCAGAGTTTTTTGGCGTTGGACTTCGTGCTTGCCATTCTCGTGGCGGGTGTCGCGTTCCTGGTGATTTCCAAGTATTACGAGGACCGGGGCAGTGTGAGCGCGGGAGACGCGTTCTCCGCCGGCCGTATGGCCGAACTGGAATTCGCCGAGGTGGCGTCGCGCAGCCATTACGAGCAGATTATGGAGAGCGGCCTTTTTGGCGACGCCGGCCGGTCGCACCGGGACGAGGAACCCGAGGAGCCCGAACCCGCGCCGATCGAGGAGGTGGTGGATCACGGACTGCCCCTGACATTGCGCGGCACGGCGCGCGCCTCGGAAAGCAACCCGTACTCACGGGCGCTGATCGAAAACACGGCGCAGCGCAATCTTGATATCTACTCCATTGAAGACGTGGTGCTGGACCAGATTGTGCTTGAGGAAGTGGGCAAGCGGCGGGCGGTTCTGTTCAACCGCTCCACCAACGAACGGCTTATTCTGCGGATGGATGAGGACGATGACGGCGGAGCGATTCCGTCCATCCAACAAGCAAGCCGTCCCTCGGCGCCTGAACCGCGCAGGGAACGCCCCCGCGCCTCCAATGAAATCCGGCTCGCTCGCGACGACGTCACCCGGGAGCTTACGGAGAACTACGCCTCCATTATCAACCAGGCGCAACCACAGCTTCACCGGGACGAATCCGGCCGGGTGGCGGGACTGACCGCGGAAAACATCAGCCAGTTGCCGCTGGCCGACGAACTTAACTTGCGCGATGGCGATGTGATCCAAACTGTAAATGGCATTGACATTGACAGCGAGGAACGCATCATGGAAATCCTGAACCGTTTTGGCAATCTCGATACGTTTCGCGTGGGGATTCTTCGGGACGGCCAACCAGAGATGATCACCTACCGTTTGGAGTGAGCTGGTGAACATGATACATCTAATTGTGACGAGGGGGAGGTGTTGTGTGTTCGGAAAGCTGGCGGCCATTTGCGCGATAGCGCTTATCGCGGTTTCGAGTGGACCCGTGTGGGCTCAGGAGGACCCGTCCCCCGAAGCGCCCGCGCAACAACAGCCGGCCCCTCAGCCCGCAGCGCCCGATGATCCGCAAATGCTTGAGCCGGATGCGCCTGAGCCCGCGGCCCCGGACGCGCCCGCGCCGCCAGAAGCGGTTCACGACCAAATCACCATGCCAAGCCCTATTGAGCCTGTCCAGGAAGGACTGCGGACGCCAGGCCGGGACGTGCGCGGCCAGCCCAATCTTGCGCGGGACTTTCAGATTGACGAGCCCGTCGAATTCGATTTTGAGCGGGTGCCGTTGAATCAGGTCGTCAAATCCGTTGGCGCGATGACCGGGCTCAATTTCGATATTGACGACAACATACAAACCCCTGTAACGATTATCAGCCATTCGCCCATTCCCGCGGACCGGGTATACGAGGTCCTGGAATCGGTGCTGAGATCCCGGGGGTTCTCCATGGTGCCCGCCGTGGACGGCCACCTCATCAAGGTAGTGCCAACGGGTGATTTGTCGGAAGCGTTTCCCTATTACTATGGCCGCGATGTGGAACCAGATGGGTTTGACCGGTTTTCGACGCACATCGTGCCGGTGCGGTACGCGAGCGCGGAGGAAATCGCGACGCTGCTGACGAATCTCGGGTCAAACAATGCGCGGGTGGATGTGTATGCGCCGACCAACACGCTTATCATCACGGATGCTGCGAATGGCGTGCGCAACATGCTGCATTTCCTTGAACAAGTGGACCAGCCCGGCTATGAGACCCAGATGGACCTGTTTGTCTTGGAATACACACGTGCCGAGACGGTCGCCCAGCAAATCCAGGAAGTGTTGATTGGCCCCGAGGGCGGAGCGCCCGCGCCTCAGGCGGAAGGCATGCCGGATCGGCCGACGGCGGCGCAACAGGCCGCGGCGCGCCGTAGGGCGATGATTCCGGGCGAAGATGAGGCCGTGGTGGTCGGAACGCGGCAGCAGACGCTGCGGATTGTGCCCGACGAACGGCAGAACGCCCTTATCGTGGTGGCGACCGAGGGCATCATGGAGCAGGTCCGGGACCTCATTGAGCGGTTGGATGCGCCAACCCCCTATGAGGCCAACAACTTGCATGTGTACGAGTTGCTGAACGCGAACGCGGAGGCCGTCGCCGAGGCGCTTAACAACATGATTGGCAACGTGGCCGCTGGAGAAGGCGATACCGAGGCGGGTCCGGGGGGGCGTCTGCGGGCCTTCGAACGGCAGGTGAGCATCGCCACCTATGAGCAGACGAACGCGTTGCTCATCACGGCTTCGCCGCAGGATTACAAGCTGCTAGAGCATTTGATTTCGCAATTGGATACGCCGCAACGTCAAGTTTACGTCGAAGCCATCATCATGGAAGTGGTGATTAACGACAACTTCGAGTTGTCCGTGGAGTCGGCCGCCCTGAACGAGAGCGACTTTTTCGCGCTGAGCAATGTGGTGGATCTCGCCAATGTCATGAGCCGGGGCCCCTTGGCGATGACGGGCACGGGCTTCACGGGCGGTTGGATAGACGGCACGACCGAAATCACCATGCCCGATGGGCAGGGCGGAGCGATAACGCAGCAGATTCCCAACATCCCATTGCTCATGCGGGCGCTGGAGACCATGACCGAGTTGGAGGTGCTCTCCCAGCCCAGTCTGTTCGCGGTGGACAACGAACAGTCGCGCATTATTGTGGGGCAAGAGGTGCCTTTCATCTCGGGGACCCGGCCGGCGCTCGATGACGTGGACTTCCGCAGCGGCGCCCTCACCCGCGTCAACCGGGAAGACGTGGGCATCATGCTTGAAGTGACTCCGCGCATAAGTGAAGGCGATTACGTAAGCCTTGAGATGGAAGTCGAGGTGTCCCAGACGGTGGAGAGTCCGGTTGGTGCGGATCCCAACATCGTGGGACCGACGCTGTCCAAGAGTCAAGTCACCAACCGGGTCGTGGTGAAGGACGGGTCGGTGGCCATTATTGGCGGCCTTATCAGCGAGGACACCGACAAGGCCACGCGGCAGACGCCCATTCTCGGCGATCTGCCCTTGGTGGGCTGGCTGTTTGGGCAACGGTCGGTGGCCCGGCAAAAGCGGAATCTGGTGGTGCTCGTCACGCCTCACATCGTGCATGACGACCGCGATGCCGACCGCTTGACCCAGGCGAAGCTGGGAGAATTCCACCGCCGCAACGTGGACGTGCTGTTCGAGCGCGGCTTCATCAAGAAGCTCCAAGGCCGCCACGAGATGCGGACGGACTACCGGCCTAGCGAGGATATGTCCGAACGGCTCATGCGCGGCGAGCAATTCCGCCGGGGCGACATGGAGAGGTAAGGCAATTGTGAGTGGTCAACAGGCGACACTGATCGGTGAAATCCTCATCAACCTGGAATATGCTCACCAAGAGCATATCGACGAGGCCCTGGAACTCCAGCGGGTTCGCCCGAAACGAATTGGCGAGATTCTCATGGAGCTGGGGTACAACGAGGAGGACCACATCCTTGAGGCGCTGAGTGAGCAGACCGGGATCGCCTTCGACCGCGGCGTCCGCGAGCAGATGGACTCGGCGTTGATCACACAGGTGCCCATTAACTTTATTCGCGAATACCACATGGTGCCGTTCCGGAAAAATGGCGCGGCGTACTATGTGGCCGTGAACGACCCCGTCAACTTGTTGCCGCTTGACGATCTCCGGTTATTGTTGGGCGGGAAAGTCATCCCCGTTATCTGCCGGAAGAGCGACATCCAGGCCATCATTGACAGTTACTTTGATCAGCAGGGCGAGAATGCGGCCGAGATGATCGACAATATCGCGTTGGGCAGTGACGAGGACGCGATTCACGACCTGGACCGCGTGGAATCCGAGCGGGACCTGCTGGACTTGGCCAATGAGGCCCCGATCATCAAGCTCATCAACCTGCTGATCTCCGGCGCCGTCAAGGAACGGGCGTCGGATATTCATGTCGAACCGTTCGAGAAGGATGTTCGAGTCCGGTACCGCATTGACGGGGTGCTCTACGAGAAGTTCAGTGTCCCGCGCAGTCAGCAAGCGGCCGTGGTGTCCCGTATCAAGATCATGGCGAACCTCAACATCGCCGAACACCGCCTGCCGCAGGACGGCCGCATCAAGATTCGCCTGAGCGGCAAGGAAATCGACATCCGCGTGTCCATCATCCCCATCGCGTACGGCGAACGGGTGGTGATGCGTATTCTGGAAAAGGGCACGTTTCTGTTCGGGCTTGAGGAGCTGGGCATGGCCCGCAAGGATTACGAACTCGTGGACCGGCTCCTCCTCAGCTCGCATGGCATCATGCTGGTCACGGGCCCCACGGGGTCGGGTAAGTCGACCACCCTGTATGCGGGACTACAGCGGGTGAATTCTCCCGACAAGAACATCATCACGGTCGAAGACCCCATCGAGTACCAGATGAGCGGCATTGGGCAGATTCAGGTGCGGCCCAAGATTGGACTCACGTTCGCCGCGGGCCTGCGCAGCATTCTGCGGCAAGACCCCGACATCATTCTCGTGGGGGAGATCCGCGACCTCGAGACCGCCGAGATGGCCGTGCAAGCCTCGCTGACGGGCCACTTGGTGTTCAGCACGCTGCATACCAACGACAGCGCCGGCGCGATTACGCGGCTAGTGAACATGGGCATTGAACCCTTCCTCGTGAGTTCGTCGACCATTGCGATCATGGCGCAGCGTTTGGTGCGCCGGATTTGTCCGCATTGCAAACAGGCCTACGAACCGGAACCGGAGAGTATCCGTGAACTTGGGGTGGATCCCGACGCCGTGGCGGGTAAGCCCGTGTATTTTGGCGCTGGCTGCAGCCACTGCCAGCAGCGGGGGTATATGGGCCGGACCGGCATTTTCGAGCTTCTAGTGATGACGCCGCGGGTACAGGACCTTACCCTGAAGGGGGCCGATTCGAATGTCATCAAGCGGGAAGCGAAGAAACACGGCATGCGCACGTTGCGCGAGGATGGGGCGGTGAAAGTGTTCGAGGGTGTGTCGACGATTGAGGAGGTGTTGCGCGTGACGCGTGATGAACTTCTAGAGGAAGTGCTGGATTAAGGCCGGGCTATTCCGGAATGGGAACGAACACGGCAAACACGGAAACGAGTCCATGGCGGTTTACGAATACGAGGCGATAGCTGCAAGCGGCAAGTCCGTGAAAGGCGTCATTGACGCCGACACGGCGGCGGGCGCGCGCCGGAAATTGCGCGAGCAGAAGCTTTACCCCACTACGGTGACGGAGACCTTCGAGAAGGAAAGCGGGGGAGCGTCCCGCGAGATCAGTTTCGGGGGCGGACGGGTGAAGCTGCGCGACATCACCGTGTTTACCCGCAGTATGGCGGTGCTCCTTCAGGCCGGGATGCCTTTGGTGGAGGCTCTTAACGCCACGCTTCAACAAACCCCGAATCCGCGTCTGAACAAGACGATCTATGATATCCGCGATCATGTAAACAGTGGTTCGACGCTGGGCGACGCCCTTGCCAAACATCCGCGCATTTTCAACAATTTGTATGTCAACATGGTGCGGGCGGGCGAGTCGAGCGGCGGCCTGGAGCAAGTGCTGTTCCGGCTTGCCGATGTGCTGGAGCGGCAGTTGAAACTGAAGCACCGCGTGCTCTCCATGTTGGTCTATCCCGCTTGCATGGCGGGCTTTGGGCTTCTCCTCATCGTCTTTCTTATGATCTTCATCGTGCCCCGGATTGTTCAGATTTTTGAACGGCAGGAAGAAGCCTTGCCGTTCATCACGGTGCTGCTGATCGGGATAACCGATTTCCTGGTCGTCTACTGGTGGGTCATCGCGGTGGGCATTCTTGGGGGGATCGCCATCTGGCGGGCTTGGGTTGCAAGGCCCGCGGGCCGCTATCAATGGGACACGTTCAAGCTTTGGCTGCCCGGCTTCGGCAAGCTGTACTCCAAGATGATCTGCGCGCGGTTTTCGCGCACCCTGGGCACCATGCTGGAGAGCGGGCTCACCATGATGTCCGCGTTGGATATCGTGAAGAGCGTGTTGCAGAATCGCGTGTTCGAGGAGGCCATGGAAGAGGTGAAGACCGGCGTGCGCCGGGGGCGGGACCTCGCCCAGCCGCTGCGTGACGCCAACCTTTTCCCGCCCATGCTCGTTCATATGACAGAGTTGGGGCAGCGAAGCGGTGAAATCGAGGGCATGCTCATCAAGGTCTCCGACACCTACGAAGAAGACGTGGAGTTGACGGTGGACGCCTTGGTAAGCGTGCTCGAACCGGTTATCATCATTATGATGGGATTGTTTGTGGGGTTTATGGTCTTGGCTATATTGCTTCCGATACTTGATATGAGCGGAAGCGTCGGATAGGAGGTTTCCATGCGGACATGCAACACTCGAAAGGCGAAGGCGTCGAACGCCAAGGGATTCACCCTCATTGAACTGATGGTGGTCATCGCCATTCTCGGAATTTTGGCCACCATCGTGGTGCCGCGGATGCTGGGAAGCGTGGACGAGGCCAATGTCACCGCCACGAAATCCCAGATCCAAGCCCTGCGCATGGCGGTGACGCAGTTCCGGCTGGAGAACAACCGGTTTCCCGAGTCGCTTGATGAGTTGATCAATAACGAGCGGGGCAAGCGGTATCTCGACGCCAACAGTGTTCCCCGGGATCCCTGGGGCAATGAGTATCAATACTCGGTGCCCGGTCCGGATGGGCACGACTACGAGATAAAGTCCCTCGGAGCGAACGGGCAGAGCGGCGGAACGGGCTACGACGCCGAGATTGTGAGTTGGGATTTGCAGCGGGATAATCGCTAATACCGTGATTTGTCCGTCCTGTTCGTGTAGGCAAGAACTGGCCGGTGAGGCGTTGGAGAATTACGATGAAGCATTGCAACGCCAGTATGTTCGACAGCCCAAGGTCCAGGGTATGCCAAGAGGGGGCGCCGCGCGCGAAGCGCTATAGCCCCCGCTTTTCTTGTCCGGGGTTTACGCTGATCGAGCTGATGCTTGTTGTGCTCCTTCTGGCTGTATTCTTCGCCATCGCCATACCCCGGCTTTGGCCCGCGATAGCGTTCGGGGAGCACGAAGGCGCCGCCCGCCGTATCGCCAACTACGGCCGGGCGGCCATCGCCGAAGCCGCCATGATGCAAGAGCGGTATACCATCAAGATCGATCTCGATGAGCAAGAGTACTGGGCTGTGCGATGGCCTGGTTTTTCCGCCGGGCTTGAGGAAGCCGAGGGGGAAATGAGAGACGCCGCGCGCGAGGCCATGCGGGATCCGGCGGCGCAAGGCCGGGATCTTCAAAGCTTGTCCAGCAGCCAGGGCCAGATGGGACCGGCTGAACAAGAGGAAATGATGGAGCAAAGCGAGCGGATGCATGAGCAGATGGAGCGCTTTGCCCGCTTGTCCACGCAAGGCCGGTTGGAAAACGTCAAGACGGATAGCATGCTGGCTGGGATCGGCGACTTCTTCGATGAGTTCCGTCTCGACGATGAAGAAGACGACACCGAGGAAATTCGGTCGGGGTTTCTTGCCCGCACGCGATTACCCCAGAACGTCGTCATTGATTCCGTCCGGATAGCCGGTTCAAATCGGTCCAGCGGGATCGTGGAAGTGGATGTGTCGCCGATGGGCCTGGCCGAGCCCGTTGTGTTCTATGTGCGAAATCCCCACGAGGAATACTACACCGTGACGTGGGATCCCATCACCGGAAGCTCGCAAGTCAAGAGGGGGCGGGAATCATGACTCGGCGGAACGCAAGCGCTTGCGGCGGGTTTACCCTTATCGAAATCATGGTCGCCCTGGGTATCTTGGGCACGGCGATGTTCATACTGGTGGACGCTCACTACAGCGCCTTTCGTCTGTACGAACAAAGCCGCGAGGAAATCATCGAACGTCAGCTCTTGGAACGCGTCCTTCACGAGGCCGAGGTGCAGGTGATGGCGGGCGAACTGAGCGGCGCGGGCGAGCTGGGCGCGCGGTATCCCGGATATTCCTATAGCTTTGACGCCGTGCAGGCGGGAGATGAACGCCTGGGACTGTTCGAGATTCTTGTCTCACTGGACACGCCCACTGGCGACCGTGAACTAAGCATGCACGTGTACCGGATGCCGGAGTAATTCCATGGGCAAGCGCGGATTCACCTTGCTTGAGCTTCTGGTGGCCATTACCATCCTGGTGGTCCTCATGGGCATTGTGTATGGCGCGTTCTACTCCGTGGTGACTTCTATTCAGAGCAGCCGTCTGGGCATGGAAGAGATGCGGTTGCGTCAATTCCTCGCCCGCAACATGAAACAGAATTTTAGCACGGTGTATGGTGATCCCGCGATGGAGCAAGAAGTCTTCATGTTTCTGGGGCAGAGCAACGACGGACCGAATGGCGCGCGGGACTCCGTCCGGTTCGCGAGCATGGCCCCGCTCATAGGCGGGATGGGCCTGCCGGGCGATCTCAAGGAAGTACGCTACGAGGCGGCGGCCGAGCGGGACACGGAAATGGGCTTGTCGTATGGCCGTTCCGAAACGGCGGACGAGGATGCCCCGGCGTACCTCCACTCCATTGAGACGCCGTTGCTGGGCGCCGATGTGCAAGAGCTGGATGCGGCGGACGGGTTCTTTGTCCCGTCCAGCGGCTACGAGGCGCCGGGCTGGAGCGTGCCCATCCGGAGCATGCGGTTGGATTACTTTGACGGCCAGGATTGGATCCGCGAGTGGGACAGCCTGGAGATGGGCCGGCTGCCATGGTGCGTGCGGATTCGCATCAATTTCGCCAAACCCGAGGATGTCCTTGAGGAAGAGCGGCGGCAAGGGATTGATCCCGAGGATGACCCCGATTTCGATATGCTTGTGACGCTGCAATCCGGACTCGGCGTCAACGATGAAATGGTGTTTGATGGCGGTATGTTCCGCGGAGGCGGATTGCTTGAAGGCGGCGAGGACAATGGCGAGGATAGCGATCAAGACGCGCCCGCGCCGGCTGGCGGTCCCGCCCGCGGCGGCGTCTCGGGATTGGGAGGCTAGTCATGGCGAAAGCTAAACAGAGTTCATGGCGTCACCGGATAGCCCGAGTGTTCGCCCGGCGGAGCGCGGTGACCCCGCCCGGCGGTTCGGAATGTGGAAAGGCCAAGACCGGCCTCCGCAATGAACGCGGCGTCGCGTTGATGCTGGCCCTGTTGTTCGTCGTGCTCTTGACGGCCTTGGTCGTCGAGTATATGTACGAGAGCAACGTGGACGCCGCGTTCGTGCAAGGGTACGCCTCGGAGGTCGAGGCCTATGTGGCGGCGCGTTCCGCCATCGCCAACGGCATCGCGCTGCTTGAAGCGGACCTCTTGCAGGCCTACGAGGCCGGGGGCGAGTTGTTCGACAGCTTGCATGACCCTTGGGCTTATGGGGTCCAATTCCAGCCCATGAACAACGCCATCATGCAATGCCGTATCGAGGACGAGTATGGCAAGATCAATTTGAACGCCTTGATGTCTCCCGATGGCGAGGAACATAACGAGATCCTTGTGCATGCGCTTGAGATCTTGTTCCGGATGCGCGGCGCCGATGACGATGTGGTGGACGCCATTCTCGAATGGATGGATCCGCGCGGCGCCACGAACGGCCGGGGTCAAGGGAATTCGGGAGATAGCTATTACCAAGGTTTGGACATCCCCTACGGAAGTAAACAAGCCCCCATGGACTCCGTGGAGGAGTTGCTGCTGGTCCGGGGCGTTACGCCAGAGCTTTTCTATGGCGATCCCGAGGAGGAACAGCAGCCTCTGCCGCGGCTGCTTACCGTGAACGGGCATCCCCAAGGACAAATCAATGTGAACACAGCCGCCTTCGAGACCCTGGAAGCCTTGGGGGAGGCGCTGGATGGACGGCTGGCCTTGGCCGATGTGGTCATGCGGGAACGCGAGAGCGCGCCGTTCCAGGATCGGGATGACCTGGAGAACCGGGGCGTGTACAGCCCGCCGCGCAGCCGGCGCGGCCGGGGCGGAGGCGGGGGAGACACGCGTCACTATGTGACCACCCAGAGCAGTATGTTCAGGCTGATTGGCGACGGTATGATGGACAACGCCGCAACCCGGATTGAAGCCCATGTCTGGCGTGATGCGGATGCGGGCGCCGGGGGACTGCGGATCTTGGATTGGAGAGTAACGCGATGAAGTTAACCGCGCGCGTGGGCGCCTTCGAGTTCGATGGCGACACGCTGAGATTGGCGATTGTGCGTACGGGCGGCCGGTTGCCGACGGTGCTCGAGTTGTACAGCGCCCGGGCCGTGTATAGCGCGCCCGAGGAGCGTTTCGAGGCGCTTGTGCAAGCGGCGCGGGACATTATGGGACAGGTGAAGACGCCACCCGCGGTGTACACGCTGTGCGCCTCAAGCGCGTATAGCGTGGTCCGCAAGATGCGCATGCCCTTCAAGGGGCGTAAGCGCGTGGCCGCCGCCGTGCCCTTTGAGCTTGAGCCTTATCTCGCCTTCCCACTCGAAGAGTTGGTGGTGGACTTTAGCCTGATGGGGGAGCATGGCGGCCAGACCGATATACTTGCTGTCGGTATGCGCGTTGAGCACTTGGAGGAAGAGGTAGCCGCGCTGGAGGCCGCCGGGGCCGCCATCGAGGGAATCGACCTTGATGTCGCCGGGCTCACGAGCCTTTGGATGTCGGCTCACAAGGAGCCGGCCAGCCTTCAAGCGTTGGCGCACGTTCGGCCCAATGGCTGTATTCTGGCCGCGGTCAACAACAGACGGCTGGTCTTTTTCCGCCATCTTCCCATGGATGCGGCGCAATTCCAAGACAATCCCGCGGCCGCGGCCCGGGAAATCCAAAATTCGCTGCGCGGTTTTCTCGCGTCGTGGGATCGGGAACTGGGGGACGTGTCCGCCCTGACCGTTACCGGCGTCGAACTGTTCGAGGAGGAGCGCAATCTATTCGAGAGCGGTTTTCGGATACCGGTCCAATACGAGCAACTGATGAGTCAGCTCCGGGGTCCGGCGCTTGAATCCGTCAAGAAAGCCCCGGTTTCCCCCGCCGAACCTTCCGGAAGCGTGGAGGCGGCGGAGGAGGAAACGGGGGCCGAAGAAGCTAACGCGCCCCCGGCGGCGGCCGCGGAAATCCAGGAGGATTCCCACGATGCGTGGGTGGCTCCGATCGGCGTGGCGCACGCGGCGGCGGGCGGCGGCTTTGGATTCGAATTTCGCAAGGGGCCATTGGCGCGGGAGAACGAGTTTCGCGAGTATCTGCGCCACGCGGTGTTTTCCGGCGTGCTGGCGCTTGTCGTGTTCGTTGGATACGCCGTGTTCGCCTACGTGGACTACCAACAGACGCAATCCGCGCTCAGACAGATTGATCGTGAAATGTGGGACCTCTATGTCGAGGCGTTTTCAGAAGCCGCCGGCGATCACGACATGGATGGCGAGGCGCCGTTCGGATGGAACGAGAGCTACGGACGCATGCAAGCCGCCATTCACGACAATCCGGAACTTGGCGAGACCGTGTCGGCCGAACTCTTCAACATGCCCACGCTGCTGGATGTCCTCACCGAGATCAGCGCTGCGATGCCCGAGGGAGAAGTGCACATCACGAACCTGAGCATCCAGGGAAGCCGCAACCCCCGCATTCAACTCGAGGGCGAAGTGACGGATTCCCAGGCCTTCAACCGCGCCTTTGCTTCGTTGCAGGAATCGGACATGTTCACAATTGACGAGCAACCAACCCGGCGTGTCGAGGGCGGCCGGGAGACCTTCACCATCACCGCCCGCCGATAGGTCCGGGCCGGGAGAGTGCTGTAATGGCTGGAATGCAACTGCAAAAACGCGAAAAGATAATGGTGGCCTTAGGGGTGATTAGCGTGGTGGGCGTGCTCGCCTATCACATCACCCAGGGGCCGCTGGAGGCCTACCAACAGATTCAGGAGGAGTACGAGGAAGCCCGCTTCTCCCTGAGCCAGGCCGCGTTGTGGCGCACGGAGATTGTGCAGGCCCGCGGCAGCCACGAGGCGATGGCCGAACACATTGAGAGCCGGGGCGGGAATTTCAACCTGTTGACATTCGTCAACAACACCTTATCCGAGCACGGCCTCATTGAACGGGCCGATTTTTCCAATGCCCGCCCCGGGGTGGGGGGCGTGCCCGCGGGCGACTTCGAGGGGGTTCAACTGCATTTGAGCGGCGTGAGCATGGAGGAGTTGATTGATTTCCTCTATACCCTCTACGATAGCGGGAACCTTATTGTGTTGAGCGATCTCCGGTATTTGCGCCCGGCGGATGACGGGCGGGGACTTGATATGGAGATGACGTTCTTCTGTCCACGCGGTTAGCGGAACGAGCCCTGTGGCGGCGAAGGTAACGAACAAGGCGATGAATGACTTGGACGGCAGGTCCCGGAAAAGGGCGCTTTTCCGGGGCTGTGTTGTGTCTAGTGGGAGAAAACCGGCGCGATTGGGTTGACATCCCGCTGAATATGGGCGACAATAGGGAGTAGTCAAGCGGCAGGGAGGACGAAGCGTGTATGGCTTGTCTTTCCGCCAGTCCGGAGTGAAGCCTCCGTGTGCCTCCCGCGAGGAAGGGTGAATGCGGACACAATTTTTAGCGCGTGGCGGGGCCGCGTTTATGGGCCGCCGAGCGCGAAACGCTTGGGTGAGGGAATCTCTCCATGCGCCGTTAACGGGCGAGCTTTGGCCCGCATTACGGACTATAATCCGGCGAAGCGGGCCAAAGTTTCACGAAGCGGCGAACGCTTGACAGGAAGATGTTAACACGATGAACGGGCGTTATTCTCCCTTTGACGAACGCCCGGAATGCCTCAGGTGATATCCTGATGCCGACGAGAAGGGGTTGAACGGTGACACAGGCAACCTATACACCGCTATTCGGTCAACGTTTGGTCGAGCGGGGGATCATAAGCCAGAAACAGCTTGATGAGGCCCTCCACAAACAGAAGACTTCCATGAACCGCCGCCGGCTGGGGGAGGTGCTCGTCCGGCTAGGATATATCAGCAAGAGCCACATCACCGACGGATTGGCCGACCAGTTAGGCATCCCGGTGGTGAATCTGCGGGAGCGGGAGATCTCCGATCGGCTTCGGAATATCATCGATGTCGGCGTGGCGCAGTTGTATCGCGTCGTTCCCGTGGGAGAAGAGAACGGCAAGCTGCTGGTGGCCACGGCGGATCCCACGAATATCAACCAATTGGACAACCTAGAAAAGCTCATTGACCGCCCCATCCAGCCCTGCCTCGCCACTCCCGAAGACATTAGTCAAGCCCTGGGCCGGTATTACGGGTTGCATGACGCCACGGTCGAGACCATGCTTTCAACCGTGAGCACTCAAAGCACCTTGAGCACCATGAGCAGCATGTCCGCCGCCGGGGAAGGCATGAGCAGCGTGGGAAGTCTGTCCGGCGATAGCTTGGCCAGTATTAGCGTGGATAATGTGGACTTCGAGGGCGATAGCGGTGAGGGAGACGAGGACGACGGCGATAGCCCGGTGGTCCGGTACGTTCACAATTTGATCTACGAGGCGTTCCGGTTGCGGGCCAGCGATATTCACGTGGAGCCAGGCAAGACGGACCTCAAGGTGCGGTACCGCATCGACGGCGTGCTGCACCGGATGCCGCCTCCACCCAAGCGCGCGCAGCCCTCGGTCATATCGCGCTTGAAACTCATGGCGGGCATGAACATCGCCGAACGGCGCGTGCCCCAGGACGGACGCATCAAGCTAACCTTGGCGGGCAAGGTGGTTGACCTTCGCGTGAGCGCGCTTCCCGCCATCCACGGCGAAAGCATGGTGATGCGTATCCTGGACAAGAGCGGGCTGTTGCTCGGCGTGGGCCAGCTTGGGTTCATGCCCGAGACGCAAAAGATATGGGAAGAGATTCTTTATACCTGTACGGGCGTCGTTCTGGAGACGGGGCCCACGGGTTCCGGTAAGACAACCACGCTGTACGCCTCCCTGCACCAGTTGAATACGCCTTCCAGAAAGATCATCACGGTCGAGGATCCCATCGAGTACCAGCTTCCCGGCATCAATCAGGTGCCCGTACACAGCGAAATCGGGATGGACTTCGCGCGGGCCTTGCGCGCCATTTTCCGCCAGGACCCCGATATCGTGATGGTTGGTGAGATTCGTGACCTCGAGACGGCGGAAATCGCCATCCGCGCCGCATTAACGGGGCACCTTGTGTTCTCGACCTTGCACACCAACGACTCGGCGAGCGCGTTCATGCGTTTGGTCGATATTGGTTTGAAACCATTCCTCGTGGCGGCTGGCGTACGGACTGTTTTGGCGCAGCGCTTGGTGCGCACTATCTGTACCCATTGCAAGGAACCATACACGCCAACGGACATTGAGATGGAGCGGCTCGGATACCCCCTTGATCTCAACAAAGTGGAGTTGTTCCATGGGGCGGGCTGTGAAACGTGCAATCAGACCGGCTATCACGGCCGGCTCGGCGTCTACGAGCTTCTGGTCACGAGCGACACGGTCCGGGACATGATCATGCACAACGCGTCCTCGAACCAGGTTCGCCAGCAAGCCCGCAAGGAGGGCATGAGCACCCTGCGGGAGGATGGCATTAAGAAGGCGTTGAACGGCACGACGACCATTGCGGAGGTCTTGCGCGTGACGCCGCCCGATGCGCCGATGAAGGAAACCATGCCCGTGCCGGAGGATGCCGTCGGCGCCAGCCAAGGGTAAAGCGTGTTTACAACGATGAGCGTCCGCGCCGTGGCCCCCAAGGGACGGGAGCGCGCGGAAGTCCAAGGAGAAGCAGTTTATGGCGTATGATATGGTAAGCCTCCTTCGCATGTTGGTGGATCGCGAGGGGTCCGACTTGCATATTACCGTGGGCAATCCCCCGGTGGGCCGCGTGCATGGCCATTTGCAGTTCTTCGGCGAGAAGGTGTTGACCGCCGAGGATACCGAACGCTTGATGAAGAGCATCGCCTCGGTGGATAACCAGCAAGAACTCCAAGAGGTGGGGGGGTCGGACTTCGGGTTCGCGTTTGAGGATATCGCCCGGTTTCGTGTGTCTATCTTCAAACAGAAGGGCTACGTGGGACTGGTGCTGCGTCTGATCCCGAACAACATCATGACCTTCGAGGAAATCGGACTGCCTCAGCATCTCAAGGAGATTATCACGGTGCCCCGCGGGCTCATCCTGGTCACGGGACCAACCGGTTCGGGTAAGACCACCAGCCTCGCCACCATGCTGGACTACATCAACACGAATTACGACCAGCACATCATCACGATTGAGGACCCCATCGAGTATTACCAGAACCACAAGAAAAGCATCATCATGCAGCGCGAAGTGGGGGTGGACGTGCCGAGTTTCGCCGAGGCCTTGCGCCGCTCGTTGCGTCAGGACCCCGACGTGATACTGGTGGGGGAAATGCGCGACCTCGAGACGATCGAGGCCGCGGTGACCGCCGCCGAAACCGGTCACTTGGTGTTTGGGACGCTGCATACCACCGGCGCCGTGCGTACGATCGACCGTATTGTCGACGCGTTCCCCACCAACCAGCAAGAACAGATCCGGACCCAGCTCGCCGGTAACCTTAAGTCGGTGATTTCCCAAACCTTGCTGCCCAAGAAGAGCGGATTCGGCCGCGTGGCGGCGTTTGAGATTATGGTGAGCACGCCGGCTATTCAGAACCTCATCCGCGAGAACAAGTCGTACCGCATTACCTCGGCCATCCAGACGGGGCACAAGTACGGGATGAACTTGCTCGACGAACACCTGCTTGCCCTCTACCGGCAGGGTGTGGTGAGTTACGAGGAAGCCATTGCGAAGGCGCAGCAGCCCAACGAATTTGAATCCAGCGCGCGGTCCATGGGCTTGGAAGGCGCGCCCGGCCAAGCGGTTCAGGCTTCATGACGTCAAGCCCGGATCACACGAACGCATAGGCAAAGCGGCCGCCATGGCGCTGGCAACACACAGCCGCGGCGCTTCAACAAGGAACGGTAAACGGTTATGGCAGTTACACGCGAACGGCAACTCGGCGACATTCTCATAGAAAACGGCGTCATCACGCCGATCGAGTTGGACGAAGCCCTCCAACGTCAACGCATCACGGGCGAGATGATCGGCCGTGTCCTTGTGACCATGGGCCTGTGCGAAGAGCAGGATGTCGTGGAGGCCCTGGGCCAACAGGCCGGCATGGAGCGGATCGACATCGGCCGCCTTAGCGTGGGCGAGGACATCCTCCGGATGCTGTCGACCGATGTGGTCCGTTTCTACAATGTGGTTCCGGTGCGTTTCAAGGACAACACCCTCACGGTGGCCATGGCGGACCCGCTGAATATCAGCGTGCTCGACGATTTGCGCCAAATCGTGGACTGCGAAGTCCAGGGGGCCATCAGCAATCAACAAGACATCACGAAGTTCATCGAGAATAACTACTCGTATCAGGCGGATTCCATCCATCAAACCCTTGAGGATCTCATCGCGCATACCGGCGATTCCGAGTTGACCCTGGAGGAAACGGGCACGCACGAGCTGATTTCGAACGAGGACAATCTCATCGAACTCGCCCAAGAGCCCGAGGTCATCAAGATCGTGAACTTGGTCTTGCTCGAGGCGGTGCAGAAGCGGGGCTCGGATATCCATTTCGAGGTCTATGAAGAAGATTTCCGCATCCGGATTCGCGTGGACGGCGTGCTGCAAGAGGTTGTGAGTCCCCCCAAGCACATGGCGCTGGCCATCGTGTCCCGGTGTAAGATCCTGAGTAACATGGACATCGCCGAACGCCGCCTGCCTCAGGACGCGCGTATCGAATTGAAGGTGGGCGACTCGATCATCGATATTCGCGCCGCCACCTTGCCCACGCTCTACGGCGAGAACTTCGTGATGCGTATCCTCGACCAAACCGCCGTTCGCGTGGATCTCAATCAGTTGGGGTTCCCGGAAGATGTTCTGAAGAAGATCCACACCACCATCCAGAAGCCCAATGGCATCTTCCTCTGCACCGGACCCACCGGTACGGGGAAGACGACAACGCTGTACGCCTGCATTAATGAGTTGAACAACGAAGGGGTCAAGATTATCACCACCGAGGACCCCGTGGAAATGC
>SKRY01000346.1 GCA_007118235.1 Candidatus Hydrogenedentota bacterium
CACTTCGGGAATGGCCATGGCGAGCCGCTCAATGGGGCGGGCCCTGCGCTCGGTCTCTTCCAAACGCGTGCCCGGCGGCGCCTCCAAGCGGATGCCGAACTCGCCCTGCTTAAGCGGGGGAATCAGCTCGCGGCCCAGGGAAAGGGCCGTGTCTCCGGCGTGAACGGCTACCAGAACCAGCGCGCCCAATACCACCGGACTGAACCGCAGCCCATGCCGTAGCGTCACGGTGTACGCGGCGCGCAGGCTCTCGAAGCCGTATTGAAACAGTTGCAGCGGAACCCACAGGATGAGGTGGAGCGTCTTCGCGATCGCCCAGACCACCACCAGCAACCCGCCACACACCACGAAGCCCGCCGTCAGCAGCACCGTGAGAAACGTGGTGAGCAAGACTTGGGAAACAAACAAGAGCACAAGCACGGGCAAGGCCAACACTCCCCCGGCCGCCCGGAACCAACGGCGCGGGCCGGGAGCGCTATCGCGGCCGCGAATGGCCTCGCAGGCGGGGCCAAACGTGCTGCGAACCACGTCGCTGAACCAATCCCGGGCGTAGCGCGCGCCAGCGGGTCCCACTTGGACGAGGGCTTGCACGCGGCCGAGACCTTGCTCCTTCCGGGCTTCCCGGTACGCGCGCAAGGGCCAGATGACATTGCGCCGCGCCTGAACCGCGAGCCTTTGGCGCGAAGCGATCATGGGGATGAGGAACAAGGCCACGAGCAGCGAGGCGAGGAGCGAGAAGGTAACCGTGAGCGCTTGGTCCCGGAAGATCTGGCCCGCGATGCCTTCGACGAACACGATGGGGAAGAACACGGCGATGGTGGTGAATGTCGAAGCGGTGACCGCGCTGCCCACCTCGCTCACCCCCCGTTCGGCGGCGTCGCGGATCTCGTCTCCTTCTTCCTTGCAGCGGAAGATGCTTTCAAGCACGATGATCGAGTTGTCCACGAGCATCCCGATGCCGAGCGCCAGGCCGCCCAGGGACATGATGTTCAGGCTGATGTCCCCCATGAACATGGGCACGAACGTGGCGATGATGGAGATGGGGATGGCCACGCCGATGATAAGGGTCGGCCGGAGTTCCCGCAGAAAGCAAAAGAGGACAATCAGCGCCAACAGGCCGCCGATAATCGCGGTGTGCTGCACTTCACGGATGGAGTCGATGATGAACTGGCTCTGGTCGCTGATGATGGTGAGTTCGGCGTTTTCGGGCAGCCGGCCCCGGAGGGTCCGCGCCAGTTCGCGTTGCCGGATCGCCTCGTCGTCCAAGCCCTCCTGTGCGAGTCGGACCTGGCTCATGGCCTGGGCCATCCGTTCCCCGAATCCCAGGGGACGGTCAAACCCAAACAAATCCTTCAATGCATTGGCGACATCCACCGTGTTGGCGTCGCCTTCCTTAAAGATTTCGAGTTCGACCGCTTCCCGTCCGTTGACGCGGACAATCGTTTCTTGATCCTTCTCGCCCAAATGCACTGCGGCGACATCGCGCAACGGAATCGTGTGTTCGCTGGGATTGACGAGGATGGCGGAGCGGATCTCGTCGATCGTTTGGAACTCGTTCAGCGTGCGCACCAGATACTCGGTTCGTCCCTCGCGGAGACGGCCGCCGGACAAGTTGATGTTCTGCTGAGCTAGGCTGCGCGCCACGTCGTCCGGCGCCATCCCCAAGTCCTTCAGCCGCGACGAATCCGCCAGAATCGAGACTTCTTCTTCCCGTCCGCCCGTGATTCGAACCTGCGCGATGCCGAGTTCCGCTTCCAGGTCGCTCTTGATATAGCGTTCCGCGGCTTCCCGTATGCGCGTAAGTTCGCCGCCGCCCTCGCGGGCCGCGAACGTGGTCCCGGTCTCGGGGGCAGGCGGCGTGATCGCGATGCGCATGATCGGGTCGAGGGTGGGATCAAAACGGAGAATGACCGGGTTCTGCGTCACTTCGGCGGGGGGATCAAAGAGGTCGAGCTGGTCGCGGACATTCTGCTGAGCCGCGTTCATGTCCGTGCCCCATGTGAATTCCAGAATGATCTCGGACATGCCCGGCGAGGAAATGCTCCGGATCTCGGACATCCCCGTCACGATACTCAGCGTTTCTTCAAGAGGCCGCGTCACAAGCTCCTCCACGTCTTCCGGCGCGGCGTCTTCGTATTCGGTGCGCACCGTCAGCGTGGGATAGGAGATGTCCGGCATCAGGTTGATGGGAAGCTCTTGATACGAGTTCCAGCCAAACACGGCCAACGTAAGGAAGATCATGGCCGTCGTGACGGGCCGCCGGATGGCTAGGCGGTACTGGGACCCGTCGCCGGGGGGTGGGGATGATTGCTCGGACGCTTGAGTCATGAATGCATTACCGGGGTTCTAGGGAATGGCCGTACCCCGTTCACTGACGGGAGCGTTAATGGGGGGTAAGCCAAGGGCCGGGTTTGGTGTGACGCCACACGTTTACTCCTCGGGCGCCTCTTCCTCTTCTTCTTCCTGGCGTTCGCGGCCCGCGGCGCGTATCTCGCGGGCGCGCTCCAGGGCCTCGTCCGCGGGTAGGCGGATGCCGCTCTCCAGCTCTTCCGCCTCCTCTTCGGCATCCATGATGCGTACGTCGGCGCCGTGACGCAGATTGTGATGGCCCATCGTCACCACCTGGCTATCCTCGTCCAATCCCTCGACAATCTCGGTGTAGTAACTGTCTTGGAGACCCGTCTCGACATCCACTCGCCGGGCCACGAGCCTTTCGCCGAACTCCTCGATGAAGGTTTCGGTGGGCTCATCGCTATCCAGTTCATCTCGCGAGAACGCGTCATGCGGCGCCACCACATAGACATACTCCCGGCCCGCCTCTTCCAGAATGGCGTCGCGCGGAACGAGAAGCGCGTCCTCCCGCGTGGTCATCACGAGCTGGACCCGCGCGAAGGCCGACTCCAACAAGTCCCCCGCGCCCGCGTCTTCGAAGTGAAGCGTCGTCCGCACCGTTCCCGAGGCGGGGTCCACGCTGGGGTTAACCCGGCTCACCGTGGCCGTGAACGTGCGATCCGGCGCGGCGTCCAAGCGCACGGTCGCCGTTTGTCCTTCGTACAACCGTTGCAACTCCCGTTCCGGGGGATGGATGACCAAGCGATAGGTCGCGGGGTCCACGATCATGCACACGGGCGTTCCGGACGACATCATCATGCCGGGACGCGCGATGACCTCCGTTACGATGCCGCTGATGGGGGCATCGACCGTCAGATGATCAAGCTGTATCCGCTGGGATTCCAGGTTGGCCTTTCCTTGCTCATACGCGAATCGCGCATTCTCGTATTCCATGCGCGGCGTGACGCCGGCCTCGAATCCGCGGCGGGCGCGATCGTAATCCGTCTCGTACTGGCTGACCTGGATTTCCTGCTGACGCAACGACGCCAACGTCTCGCGTCTATCCAGTTCCGCCAACACTTGTCCGCGCTCCACCCGGTCGCCTTCCTCGACCAGCACCTCGGATACCCGCTGCACCGCTTCCGCCATCACCTCCACCTGGTGATAAGCCGCCACGCGGCTTGTCGTCTCGAAGTAATCCGAGATGCTGTCCCTGCGGGGGTATTCCGCCCGGACCGGGATAGCGAGCGTCCCGGAAATATCCTCGCCGTTCTCTCCGTCCCGCGCGGCGTCCGCCGATTGGTCGGGGAACTGACAGCCCAGGAGCGTCATCGCCCCCAGCACCGCCATGAAGGCGAGAGTTAGCTTGTGTATATGTGGCATTCAACCTCCTGAACTCGAACAGCGCGCCCTGATATGGGGATCGGGCAGGCTCAAAATGGACGCGCCCGGGAGAGACCGGCGGCTTGTAGATGTGAAATACTGAATCGGATTGGCGCTTGTTCCGGAGCGCCGGCGCCGTAACCGGCGAACGGCGCGATTGTTGTGTCTATTGACCAGAAGGAACGTCTGTTGGTTTCACCTGTCCGCCTTGTGAACCCCACGCGTATGAGTGAGGCTCATGGCGGAATCTCCACGAATGCGCGCCGCTATTCGTCTTCCAGCAGCCGCTCAAGCAAAGCCGTCAATTCGTCTTGGGTTTCCGGCGGTTCGCGCAAACTTTCCCAGATTGGCCCGAGAGCTTCATGATTGGGAACGCGCCCCCGCAGCCGCTCCACGGCGTCTACCAACGCGCTGCTGGCCTCGCTGCTATCGTTGTTGCGCACATCGTCTCCCCCGGGCAGGTTGCGAAACGCATCGGCGTCCGGCAGCCTCCAGGCCACGTTGTCCATGGCTTGGAAGTTGGTCAATGGCCGGGCGGCGGAATAATCGTACGGCCTGTTCACGGCCGCGATGTTGCCTTCCACGCGGATGTGATCGAGCATGTCCCACTGGTTGTAGTTGAACACGGACACGCCGCCGCTCTCGCATCCCAGCACCAGGTTGTTGACCGCTGTCGCCGGACCCGCCCCCATGATGATGCCGGGGTTCTGCCGTGATCCGAGGACGATGTTCCGCTCAATGCGGCTTCCGTCCTCCGGTTCGCCGTCCTCCACACCGTACACCATGATGCCGGGACCCAATGCGCCCGTGATGTAGTTCTCGCGGATGACGCCGCCGCGGACGTTGAGTTTGAGCTGAATGGCGTAGCCCACGGTGTTGGGAGCGGGTTCGATTTGGGAGCCATCGATCACGTTGTGTTCGAACTCGAAGCCGGTAATGTCGAGTTCGCCTTGGTGCTGGCCAATGTAATAGGGCGTCCGCCGGGCGCCGATGGACGTGCATCCCCGGATGCGCAACCCATGCACGTTCCCCGAGTTGGCGGACAGATCGCCGCTGCCGCAGTCCCGGAACACACAGTTCTCGATGGTGATGTCGTTGGCCTCGTCGACGCGAATGGCGTACGCGTACGGGGCGTGAAAGCCCAAATCGCGAATGACCAAGTGGCTGCCCCGGATGCGCCAGAGGTTGTGTCCACGCTCCATCACGCGCAGCTCCGGCGGATTGCCATCCTCGTCCAAGATGCCCCGGATGGTGATCGGCGCGTCTTCCGTGCCGGAGATGGTCAATACAGTGTGCCCCTCATGCTCGCCGGGCAAGAACACCAATTCCCCGCCGGGCTCGAGTTCATCCAGCAGCGGCCGGTAGTCCTCCCCGGGCGCCACCTCAATAACATTGCCCGCCGCGGCGGCCCCCACAAGCCAAACGGCCAGCGTCAGTAGACCGCACGCCGCCCGTAAACACATGCGCCCGTTTCTGTTCATTTGTCTTCCCTCCTGGGTTTCACGACGCGTTATTCGCGTGCGTGTATGGTATAGGAATATGCGAGACGCGCGCAAAACCTCGGGGGCGAACGGGCGTTCTTCCTATTTGACTTGCAACGAAGCCGAACCCAATTGGACGGGAATTTCCGAGGGATTGTCCACGTGGCGGCGAAATGCTTGGACGCGGATGTGAGTGGGGTGGCCGTCCTCGGGAATTTGGACGCCCGTCTCCCACTCGCGCCACTCGCCATCTCCAGGATGGGCGGAATCAATGCGCTTGCTCTCGCCATTGATCTCATACCGCATTTGGAGCGCCAGTTCGCCTTCGGCAGCCGAAACTCCGCTTGCATGAAGGACCAACTCCCGGCCGCGCAGGGATTCATCCAGGTTATACAGATTGTAGACCAGCGAAATGCCCCCGGCGTTGGGAAGCGGAAACTCCACGTTGGCGCCCTGCTCGGGATCGTTGATCCGCATTGGCTTGAGGTCCTCGTTCCCTTCGCCCCATCTTGATATGTACCAAGGCTCGCGATCGTCCTCGAAGGATGTATTGGAGAGCAGTTCTTCCCCAGCGGCGCCGCCGGCTTCTTCGGCCGCTCGCTCGAAGGCTTCCGGAGCGGGAGTGGCGGGTTCGTCGGCCCCGCAGCCCATCAGGAGGGATGCGATAAGGGCCATGGAAAGGACGCCAATAGATAGCCAATTACGAATATTCATGTGCATGAATCTCCGAAGTCTCCAATTCTTTTGCGTGAGTGGTGAGGGTTCCGCGGCCATTGCGGCGGCGCGGGCAACCAGGTTCATCATATCCCGTAACGGGTGTTGCGCCGTGTCCCATGACGAGGCAACCGTGGGGATAAACGCATTTCTTCGTTCCAGGGGGGACAGGAAGCCCTTTGCCTTTCATCCGGGGACGCGGCGGAGCAATTTCGGCCGTATTGTACGGGCGGCCCATGGAGGAGTGCAAGGCAATTTCCGTGGGGCCGAGCCCGCTCAAGAGGCCGGAAACACTGGACAGATTGCCTCCGGTGAACGCCCTCCGCGTCCCAGGGAACCTTTGATGCCGCCTCTGGGTTCAATCTAGCAAAGGTACACTGGGTACCGCGGAAAGGCGAGGCTGGAAAAGGCGATAACGCCCTCACATGTATAGAGGAACCACATCATGACAAAGAGCATTATAGTGGCCATTGTCACACTGTCGCTTGGAGCCATCGCAGGCGTCGTGGCGGCCCAAAACCGCTTGGGCGGCGAAATGGAACAGCTCCGGGCCGAACACCGGGAGAGCCTGAGGCTGGCTAACGAAGTCCAGGAAACACTGAGTTCCACGGAACGCCGGGCCGACCGGCTGGCCCAGCAGAACGCCCAGCTTGAAGAGCGCCTGGAGCGTCTCCACGCCACGCTCAACAGCGCGCGCGGAGATGCCGGAGCAGGGCTAGGCTCGGGGATGAACGCTCAGGGCGGGGCCGAATCCATGGATTGGGACGTCTTCGCGGGAGTGGACGATGTCCCAATGGATATGCCCGGCTGGGAAGACGGTCCCCGGCGGGAAGCCGCCATGAACTGGCGGGCCGAAATGGCTAGAGAGCGCGAAGAGGAAACGGAACAGGAGGCTGCGGAGCGCGAGGCGAGACGCGAAGAAAGGCGGGGAGAGTGGGAGGAACGCGCGCAGCAGATGCGCGAAAATATGCGGGAGCGCTTGAATGAGGCGATCCAGACGGCCGGGGATCCGCAATCCCGCGACCGTATGAGAGCCGTGTCGGAATACAGC
>SKRY01000092.1 GCA_007118235.1 Candidatus Hydrogenedentota bacterium
AACGGAAGGAGCGTAATGCGATGAGTGAAAAAACTATCCATAATTTCTGCGCAGGACCGGCCGCCTTGCCGAAACCGGCCATCGAACAAGCTCAAAAGGAACTGCTGTCCTACAAGGGCATTGGGATGTCCGTCATGGAAATCAGCCACCGCTCGAAGTGGGCTGATGAAATCATTGGGGAGGCGGAAGACAACATCCGGACGCTCCTTAATGTGCCGGAGAACTACCGCGTCTTGTTCCTTCAAGGGGGCGCGAGCTTGCAGTTCTCGATGATCCCCATGAACTTCTTGCGGGGAACGGGGAAATCGGCCGACTACATCCACACGGGTTCGTGGGCGAACAAAGCGATCGCGGAGGCCAAGAAGGAAGGAAATGTCTCCTTACCCTGGAACGGCAAGGAAGAAGGCTTCGTCCGAACGCCCGCCCAGAGCGAACTCAAGCTCGATCCCAACGCGGCGTATGTCCATTTCACCTCCAACGAGACCATTCAGGGCGTGGAATACTTCGAAGAGCCCGAGACGGGGAATGTCCCGCTCATGTGCGACGCCTCCAGCGATTTTCTTTCCCGGCCGATCCCCGTGGAGAAGTACGGTCTCATCTATGCGGGCGCCCAGAAGAACATCGGCCCGGCCGGCGTCACGGCGGTGATCATCCGCGATGATCTGCTGGAGCGCGTGCCCGAGGGCTTACCCTCCTTGCTGGATTACAAGAACATGGCGGACAACAAGTCCCTCTACAACACGCCGCCCATGTTCGCCATTTACATGGTCATGCTTACCACGCGCTGGGTGCGCAACGACATTGGCGGACTCAAAGCCATGGAGGCCGTCAACCGCAAGAAGGCCGACATCCTATACGAGGCTATCGACAACAGCAACGGTTTCTACAAGGGGCACGCGCAGCCGGAGTGCCGCAGCAGGATGAACGTCACGTGGCGCTTGCCCAGCGAAGACCTCGAAAAGCAGTTCATCTCCGAGGCCGAGCAAAAGGGTTTCCTTCAACTGAAGGGGCATCGCTCCGTGGGCGGGTTGCGCGCCTCCATCTACAACGCGATGCCCGTCGAGGGCTGCGAAGCCCTGCGCGACTTCATGGAAGCGTTCCGCAAAAAGAACGCGTGATCCCCTCCCCTCTCTAATTCACCGCCGCGCGCCGTGTTCATCGTTCTGAACGCGGCGCGCGTTCGACGTATTTACTCCCCGTCAAACACACACCGTCTCTTGCGCTGGGCCGGGCATCCGTCCCCAATGGATTCGCCCTCTTGAATGGCGGCCTCCGCTCCGCACTCTTCGAAGCACTTCATCACTTCATATACCTCGTTGGCGCGCCGGTCGTCGCTCAGGATATACCGCATGAGCCAGACCATTCGGCGGCCAGTCTCCAGACTCATGAGATGCTCCATCTTGCATGCGTCCGCCATGGCTAGTTCCTTGGAAACGCCAAGCACTTTTTCGAAGAAATCGCTCAGAATGCGGAAATTATCCTCAACAAGACGCGCCTTTTCGGCCCCTTCTTCGGTAAGCAGCAAGAACCGATTGGGATCTTCCGTTACCCATCCGCGCTTCTTGAGCTGCGTGACGGACATTGAGGCCGCCCCGCGGGAAACTTCAAGCATCTCCGCCACGTCGGTCACCCGGGCATAGCCCAAGCGTCCCCGCAGGCTGTCGATCGCCATCAGATAATGGGCGGCCGAATGGGTGATTTCGTTGTTGTCGAACTCGCGCCAATAGCTCGCGTCGTTGATCATCCTGTTCATGAACACATCCTTTGTATATCGGGTTTAACACCCAACTCTCTTTATTGTATGCTTGCCCGGCGTTTGGATCAAATGCCCCGCGCGAAAGGCGGTGTTGAGCCCCCTGCGGCAAGCGATCTATGATGGTGTTTTGCTTGCGCTGCCTTCGTCAGCGCTTACTCGGGGAATAACAACATAAAAAGAAGGAGTATTCACGATGGATAATGGCCACGATCCGCTCCCTCCATCTAACGCCGCAAACGTGAAGGCTGGCGGAACGATGAGCCGCCGCCGCTTCCTCCATGCCAGCGCGGCGGCCACGGGGGCTGCTGTGTGGGCGGCGGCCTGCAATGGGGCCAATGCGGCGGAACTGGTTCCCGGCGGCGCGGATGGCGAAGTGATGGGTTACACGGACACGGAGATGCTGCCGTGGGCCCCGGAATATCACAAGCACGATCCCAATCGCCCTTGGCCCACGGACATTGATCCCGGTGAATTGACTCACCCGGAAGAACCCGCAGCTCTGCCGCCGTCCGACGCGATTGTCTTGTTCGATGGCGAGGACACGTCCGCCTTTCAGCCCCATGACTGGGAAATTGAGAACGGTGTGCTGGTTGCCTATGAAGAAGATATCGTGACGCGCGAGTCTTTCGGCGATTGCCAGCTTCACCTCGAATGGATGGCGCCCGATCCGCCCCGGGGCGGGCTGACGGATCGCGGTAATAGCGGGGTCTTCATGATGGGCCGCTACGAAATCCAGATCTTCGATTCCTACACGGAGAAGATCTACCCCGATGGGATCGCGGGAGCCATCTACGGCGAAACACCGCCCATGGTCCACCCCATCCGTCCGCCCGGCCAGTGGAATAGCTATGACATCCTATTCACCACTCCCGTCTTCGAGAACGGGGAGGTGATCCGGCCAGCCACGGTCACCATGCATTTCAATGGCATCCTTGTGCACTACAATCAGGTGATTTACGGGCCGACCGACTGGCGCGACATCGCCGAATACGAGCCTCATCCCCCCGAAGGACCGTTGCGGCTTCAAGAACACAGCAATCCCGTGCGATTCCGCAACATCTGGATCCGTCCCATGGAGAATCTGAAGGACATGGTCCCCATCCGGGATTGGCCTGTATAGCTGACGCTCAATGCAGACGCGCTGGGGCCGCTCCGCGGAACGGCCCCAGTCGCGCTTATTCCTCCTCGAAGTGCAGCTCCGCAATGGCGATGGCCCATTCACCCGCTGTTGAATAGAGCATATAGACGCGCCCATCCTCCTCGTAAATCGCGGGATCACGCAACTGATGGACGAAGTCGTAGGTCGATCCAAACGAGGAAGTTTCGATGGGTTCGTCCACGCCCTCGTAATCCTTCTCGGGCTTCAAAACCGTTTGCGGTTCGGTGAAACGCCATTCCTCCCAATCGTCATCAAGATTCTCGATACGGGACACCAAGATGTGTTCGGGCGTGTCGCCGCCGCGCGAGAAGAAGATGTACAGCTTGCCGTCGTGTTCCCAGAGGGCTTTGTGGCGGACCCGTGGGAGCATGCGAGGCCCCTCCTCGAAGTCCGTTAAACCGTCGCGCGAACGGTACATGATGCCCCCGTCATTGAAGTACTTCGCCAAGGCGTAATGCCAGCCGTCCTCGTGCTCAAAGACGCGGAAATAGAACAGTCCGAGGTACTCCTCCAGGGCGTCGAAATTCAGGCCGTCCTCTGAAACCGCTACGTACGTGCCTTGTCCCGGCGGACCATCAGCGGTATTGGGAGCGTGGTAGTACATACGGATGCGCTGTTCTTCGTCATCCACGTGGACGTCTGGACTGGCCACATGGCCTCTGCCCGGACTCTCTTCCACGTGAAGCACTCCAGGCTCATAGATCTTCCACGGGCCTTCTAGCGCATCGGCATAGGCCAGGCGAATGTATGAACCGTTGTGATGCGCAAAGTAGAGGTAGTATTCTCCCAGTGGCTCCTCAATCCACTCTGGCGCGCGAATGAGCGAGGGCCCATTGATGTTCGCGCCGCGGTCTCCGATTAACCCGTGCATCTCGCGGTGGATGATGGGATTCGCTTCGAACCGCTCCACGCGGAAATCAAACTCGGTGGAGGGTTCGACATATTCCCAATCGAGGTCCTCGTCCTCGAATTCGGCGGCTCCAACCCCTACGTTCATCACGCTCATGGCCATGGCCGCCAAGAGCACTGTGGAAATCCTTCTCACCGCTGAATTTCGGTGCGTCGTTCCAAATCGCATGTCGCATTTACCTCCTACGTTGTGGCCGAAAAGATCGGCGCCTGAACGTTTCAAGGCGTATTTGCCCGGAAATGATTCAGAAGTGTTGGGCTTCATTGCGCTGTTTATCGGCGCCTCGCGCGCACGCTTCGTCACAGCGGTATCTCGTGATTCGTCACCATGCGGCCGCTGTTGGGGTCATACTGATAGGTCGCGGCCGTGCCGTCGCCGTAGATCTCCACGATGCGGTAGCCAATCGCGTTGCCAAACGTGTGCCCGATTCGGCTGCAGAAGAAGAACGGCTTACCCTTGGACAGATAAAGGCCGGCTTCATAATGGTTGTGACCGTGAAACACCGCCTTCACGTTGGGGGCGTTCTCCAAGCTTTGCATGACCCGTTCGCCTTCCTCGGCGCGGGCGGGATCCTGATGGCCCACGCCATATCGGGGCCAAATATGGTTATCTACTTTGACGCCCTCCATGCGCTGAGCGATGTGCAACACCACAAACACGTGTTCCTTCCCCGCCAATCCCGCTAGGGTCTCTTCCATCCAGACCGAATCCGCGGCTGAGTAGTGATTGCTGCGATCATCGTGGCGGCTCGTGTCCGCGAACACGAAGGCCATATCACCCTCTTCAACCACATGGTCGGCGGGATACCCCCATATCCCTTCCCACGACTGATCGTCCTCAAGGAAATCGTGGTTGCCTTTTGTGGCGTAGTAAGGCATCTCAAGGCGCGTCAAGTAGTTCTCGATGAGTTCGTCGTAGCGATCCGTCACGTCGTGAACGATGTCGCCGTTGAGAAAAACGAGATCAAGACCTCGATCCTCCCGCTCTTCATTGAACCAGCGGACCATGTTTTCGGCGTGCTCGGTATAGTCCCCAATTGCATAGTGCAGATCCCCCGCCACGGCGAAGCGAAACGCTATGTCGCCGGCGGTAGGGAGATTGCGTACGGCAAGGGCGGTTTGGGGAAGCATGAGCGCGCCAACACCTGCGGCCGCGCCTTTCAGAAACGTGCGCCGATTCATCGTATGCATGATGCGTACCTCCTTGGCCGGGCAGCATACGCCGGCCGTCTTCCAGCTCCCAATGTGGAGCCTCAAAAAGCAGCGCTTAGCAAGAAACACCCCTCAACGAATTACTCGTCGAGTCTTATCACCTCGTGCACCGTCAAGTCTGCGTACTCCGCCGCTAGATTCGCCATTTGCCGGAACCCGATCTTTCCATCTTCCCAATACTCCCCTTCATCTTCCCATTCCAGCACCACGATGTCGTTGATGGACATACGGATAGTGGGGCCAGACTTGATGAGCTGAAGCCGGTAAGGCTCGTCGACATATTCACGGACACAGTCAATGTTGGGAATGGGATTCGGTCCTTTTGCAACCAGTTCGTGTCCATGACTCTTTCTGAGGTTCACGGTGTTGATGTGTGGATCGTCCCATGGGTTTCGGCGGAAGTAAGCGACATGGTATGCGTTGATATCGCCCCTGTTGTACTGGGCGTAGTCTCCGGTGCGCACTTGTAGCGCGGGATCAAACAGGTCTTCCCCGTCCCGCCCCTTCGCGCAGAACCAGAACATGGCCAAGCCATCGTCCACTTCTGGCAAGAACTCCCACGAAATCGCGATGTTGTCGGGGAAATCTTGCGGAAACCAGAACAGGAAATGAACGTCCGACGCCAACCGCATCCGGCCGTTCTCAAACGAGATCCGGGGTTGCCCCTCCTCGCTGGACTCGATTATCACATCCTCGATGTCTTCCTCAGTCCCGAGCGGATTCTCGTACAGCAGGTCGCCTAGTTCAAACTCGGCCCTTCCCAGGCTTCCGCCGAGCGCATGCGCCTCGGGCAAAAAGCATAGCGTGATTGCGCCCAGCAATGCCGCGGTCCAGTACGTTGTTCCGCGCTCTCCCATGACCAGTATCTCCCTGATGTCTGGGTTTCCGTCTTGCGGGAACTGGCGCTAGTAAGGTTCCGGTTCGCCCATTTCGTGTTCGAGTTGGGACACGACCACCGTGCCGACCGCATCGCCATTGATGTTCACGAGGGTGCGGCACATGTCGAGAAAACGATCCACGCCAATGACAATGCCGATGCCTTCCAATGGCAGTCCGACAGACGCCAACACGATGCTCATCAATCCAACGCTTGCCCCGGGGATACCGGCCGTGCCAATGCTCACCACGACTGCGGTAAGGAACACGAGGAATTGCTCCGGAAGGGTAAGTCCCACGGCGTAGACTTGGGCGATGAAGAGCACGGCGACCGCTTGATAGAGGGCGGTGCCATCCATGTTGATGGTCGCGCCCAGGGGCAGCATGAAGCTGCTAATCTTCTTGCTCGACCCAACCCGCCTTGTGGCGCAGTCCATGGTGATGGGCAGAGTGGCGGAGCTACTCGAACTGCTGAAGGCCAACTGGATGGCGGGCGCCATGCCCCGCAAGAAGCGTTTCGGCGAAATCCCGCCCAACAGGGGCAGTACGATGAACACCAGCACCACAAAATGCAGAGCCAAGGCGGCAATCACCGTAAAGACATAGAGCGCCAGCATGGGGATGTATTCGAGGCCCATGGTGGCGATGACATTGCCCATCAGCGCGAAGACGCCGATGGGGGCCAAGTACATGATCCACAGCACGATCTGGATGATTGCCTTATCCACCGCTTGGAAAAAGCGCAGGGCGGGCTCGGTTTCATTTGGAATCGCCGCCAATACAGCCCCGAAGAGCAGGGCCGAAAAGATGATCGGGATAATTGGCACAGCGCTGATGTTCACATTGGGGATGATTTCGGGCAGCACATGGTCCCGTATTCGCGAACCGAGGGTCGGCTCCCGCTCCTCCTCGGCCTCTTCCACGGCGGCAATCTGATCTTCCAGATGTTCCTGTCCCGCGCCAGGCCGGATCAGGTTCACGCAAACCAAACCGATCAACACCGCCAAGGCCGTGGTGCAACAGTAATAAGCCA
>SKRY01000117.1 GCA_007118235.1 Candidatus Hydrogenedentota bacterium
GAACCGGACCCGCTCCAGATGGTGTTGGAATACCAGGATCCGGCTGACCGGGAAATCGTGGGGCTTATCGCCGCGTCCCTGGCCTTTGGCAACGTCAAGCAGATCCTTGCCAGCATCGGCCGAGTACTGCCCGCGCTTGGCTCGCCGGCCCGGTATCTCGCCGAGACGGCGCCCCGCACCATCCAGCGGCGGTTTCGGGATTTCCGTCACCGCTACGCCTCGGGGGCCGACTTGGCCGAACTGCTGTGCGGCATCCAGCGGGTTCGCGCGGAGCATGGCTCGTTGGAGGCTTGTTTTGTCCTCGCCTTGCACGCCAGGGATGAGGACGTTGTGGCGGCGTTGGAAGATTTCACCGACGCCTTGCGCGTGGGTCCCGCGGCCCGCAATTTCCTGTTGCCCCATCCCGCGCGGGGCAGTGCGTGCAAGCGGCTTCACCTCTACTTGCGCTGGATGGTGCGCCGGGATGCGGTGGATCCGGGAGGGTGGGACCGCGTGGCGCCATCGGTGTTGATGGTCCCCTTGGATACCCACATGCACCGTCTGGCCCGGCGGATGGGCCTATCGCAAAGGCGGCAAGCCGACGCCCGGACGGTCCGGGAGGTGACCGCGGGGTTCCGCCAATGGGCGCCTGCCGATCCCGTACGCTACGATTTCGCCCTCACCCGGCTGGGGATACGGCGGGAAGCCCGTGCGGATGAATTCCTCACCGCATGGGTTCACGCCGCCGAGCCGCCTCCCGCGCAAGCGCTTCGTGTGTGATGCCGTCCGCCTCGAAGCGCCCTATTCCTCTAGCCGGTATCGTGAAACGGCATGGGCGAACGCATGGGCGTTCGAGGTGATAGCGGTGTAATCCTTACTTTCGACGGCCCGTTTCCCCACCAGATTCGCGCCCACGGCCAAGGCCGCCGCCCCCGCCCGGAGATAGGCGGCCACATTGTTGAGTTTGACGCCCCCGCCGGGAACCAGAGGCACTTGCGGGAACGGTTCCTGCAGGATCTCGATGTATTCGGGGCCGCCCAGACTCGCGGGAAACACCTTGACCATGTCCGCTCCGCTTTGCCACGCGTGGAAAACTTCCGTCGGCGTGTAGGCCCCACACATGATGGGGACGCCGCAACGCTGGGTCACCGCGATGACTTCTTGGGCGGCGATGGGTGTGACGATGTATTGCGCGCCGGACAGCACCGCCATGCGGCATATCTGACCATCAACCACTGAGCTGGCCCCCAGCAATGCCTCCGTTCCTTTGAGATGCTCCGAGGCCATTTCGAGGCAACGCAACGCATCCGGCGTGGTCAGGGTTACCTCCAGACAACGCACTCCGCCTTGGATGATGGCGTCCACCACATTCAAGAAGGCATCGCACTGGGTTTCCCCCCGCACAACAGCGGTGATGCAATGATGCCGTAGAAATAGTAATGCGTCATTCTTGTTCATACGTCCCTCTCCTTCTCTCCAATGCCAAGCTCCATGATAACAACACAAACTACTAGTACATTTCAAGAACGAGAACCATATGAACAGCTCGCGGGACGCGTCGAAAATGCTCTTGGTCTTGGTATTCCACCCTTCCGCTCTTTAGCCGCATTACCCCATGGAAGCGCGCAACGCTTTCCGTTAGATTGACAACCATTTGCATCATCCAGTAGGGTGAATTCTTGTATATCGTGACGCACACGGCAACGCGTCCGGCGAATCGCCGGGAAAAGAGGGGGAGATTGAACAATGACGACAGCACACCGGTTCTTTACTGTCACGGCGCTGATCTTGGCGTGCGGAGGACTTGGGGCCGAGGAGCCGATTCCCATTTCTTCCATTGAGGAGCTTCAACGCATAGGGAATGACGCGGATTACCCCTTGGACGCCGATTACATCGTGACGCAGGACATCGACGCCTCGGAAACCGCGGAGTGGAACGATGGCGAGGGGTTCCAGCCTCTGGGCGCTTATGATCCCCAGGGAAAACTTCCCGAAGACAGGGCGTTTCGCGGGACCCTCGACGGCGGCGATCACGCAATTGCTGGACTGACCATTAACCGGCCGCAAATGGCGTTCAATGCGATCTTCGCCTGGGTGGGCGAAGAAGGGGTCATTCGGAATCTGACTCTTGAGGATAACAACATCACGGCGCGCGCGTATGTGGCGGGTTTCGCGGCCGTGTTCGAGGGGCGCATGGAGGGATGCCGCACAACGGGATCGGTAACGAGTCCCCAAGACGGGGAGCGTGTGGGCGGGCTGGTGGCTGTCAATGAGGGGGGCGTGATCTCGGAGAGCCACACCACCGGCCCCGTCGCTGGAGAAAACGCGGTGGGCGGCCTGATTGGCTTGAACGTTGGCGGGGAAATCTCGGACTGTTCGGCGGCGGGAGCGGTGAGCGGGCGGTCGGGCATTGGCGGCTTGGTGGGCCAACAGCGCTTGGGCGCGCTAATCCGTGATAGTTTTGCATCGGGCGATGTGCAGGCCTCGGCATACTTGGCAGGCGGCCTTGTTGGTAGCAGCCGGGAAGACAGTGTCATAGAGAACGCATACGCCGAGGGAGACGTGATGGCCGGGGAAGGAAGCGCGGGCGGCCTGGCCGGCGGAAACGGTAGTGAGATTACCAGCAGTTTCGCCACCGGCGCCGTGCGTGTGATTTCTGGTGGTGCGGCCGGGGGACTGGCCGGGGGGAACAGTGGCGAGATTACCGATTCCCACGCTACGGGAAACGTAACCGCCGAGGAAGGGGATAACGTGGGCGGCCTCTTGGGCGGGAACGGCCGGGACGCCCTGGTTTCTGGCTGTTACGCCACGGGGGACGTTTTCGGAACGGCGTTCAATACGGGCGGTCTGATCGGAACCAATCAAGGGGCGGTGGCGCAGTGCCATGCCTCGGGCGCCGTGGAGGGCGGACTCGTAGTGGGAGGCCTCGTCGGCGACAACATGCAAGATGGAAGCATCGCGGAATGTTTCGCCACGGGCGATGTGACGGGTACCCACGGGTCGGGCGGACTTGTAGGGTTGAACCGCGGCGCCGTGTCGGACAGTTACGCCCTCGGGGCGGTGGAGGGCGAAGTGGAAGCCACCGCCGGCTTGGTGGCCGGGAACGGCGGAACCATCACACGGACCTATGCCGCGGGCCCCGTCACCAGCGAGGGCGTGGACCTAGGGGGATTGGTTGGGCAAGACGCCAATGGGACGGTCGAGGCCAGTTTCTGGGATATCGACGCCACGGGCCAGTCCGAGTCCGAAGGCGGAGAAGGACTCGGGGGCGAAGCAATGAGGCGGCAAGCCGTCTTCGCCGAGGCTGGCTGGGACTTCGACGCCATCTGGGCCATTGACGAAGGCGAAACGTATCCGTATCTCGCATTCGCGGCGGAGGTGGAAGACGACAACGGAGAGGACGGGCACGAAGACGGCGACGAGGATAACGGAGAAGACGAGAACGGAAACGGGGATGAGGACAACGGGGAGGACGAGGATGAGGCCGTGCTCGGGGATGTCAACGGCAATGGCGAGGTGGACGCCCGTGACATCCAAATCGTCATCAACGCCGTTCTCGGCTTGCCCATTCCAGAACACGCCGAACCCGACGTGAACAACGACAACGAGGTCGACGCCCGGGATATCCAGATTGTCATCAACGTCGTCCTTGGCGTACCGATTTCCTTGGAGTGAATCGACGCAATCCATCCGCTTAGTCCCCCCCTCCGTAAGGGATCTCGCGCTTCCCTTACGAAGGGGGGCCGGGAAAGGGAGTGGGTGAATAACGAACTCCCGTAGACAGCCGGACAAGGCGCTTACAGCCGGGGATCGTCCTCTGGATTAACGTAGTCGATCTCCCACGGCCCGATGCTGGTGAGCTGGATCACCGTCTCTCCATCCGCATACGCGAAGTGAACCATACCGGGCGGCATCGAAGTGAAGCTGCCCGCCTCGAGGGTGTGGGCCGCGTCTGCATCGAACTGCTCGCCCATGCCCAGGTTGAACGTGCCCGAGATCACCGTGACCCGCTCGAAGTTGGGATGGGTATGCGGCTGAATTTGGAACCCATCGGGCAGTTTTAGCCGCATCACAAACAATCCTTCCGCACCGGGGTCGCCTTCCAACACAGCGTATTCCGCGCCCTCGTCCAACGACGCAGGCCCCGGCGCCCATTCAATGTCATCGACCGGCGCAAAGATATGTTCCTCCGGCCCGAATTCCGGGGCGGCGCGATCCAGCGCAAACGCGGCAGCGGCCAGCCCCCCTGCAACCATGAGAACTGCGAGTAGACGCTTCATCTTCCACCTCCTGTGCTGAGATAGCACGGCTTCCTCGCGTAGACGGCCCATCCGCCTATTCGGCCGAAACCAAATGGGCGGGCCCCTTATTCCCAGAGGAAAGATCCATGCACTATTCCGCTCCGCCAGCCGGTCTTGGAGCGCCGGCAAGTCGCCACCGGCACAGCCTCTAAACTCCCGCGGGCTTGGACTCCAAGAAGATGGGCCGCTGGATTCGCTCCATGCGGTAACCAAGTCCGGAACCGCCCAGGCTGCCGGTGCGCACCTTACCGTCACGCACGTGGAACACCTCGGGATGCGCCGCCCGCTCCGGGCCGGACGCCGCGGGGAAGTCCGGCCACCCGTTGGCCTCGAACCCGTTGAGGGACTTGAGCCGCGCGGCAAGGCCCGTGGAGTGCAACAAGGATAAGCCGGGGTTCGTTACATCTTGGAAGGTGTAGGAGAGGCCCATGGCCTCGCACTTCGCCACGAACAAGAGCGCCATGCTCTGGCCCCAGCAACTCTTTAGGGCGATCCCCGACCACCCCCATTCGACGGCCAAATCGAAATCATCCATCGTGATGAGGCTTTCATCGATGAGGATCGGCTTGATTCTCGACAAGGGCCTCATGTCGTGATGACAGGCGTGAATGTCTTGTTCGGCGGGTTGTTCGATGTACAGGATGCGCTCGTGGGCTTCCGGCGAGGCTTCGCGCACCTTTTCCAGCATCTCGATCATGTAATCTGGAGGCCCGCAAGGGTTGCTGGAGCCCACTGAAAGATACAGCTCATTCCGTCCCAGGGCTGCTTGCGTCTCCCGGGCGACGGCATATGTCTCCAGCAAGCGATTCACATCCCAATCAAGGTCCGTTCCCCGCAGTTCAAGCTTGAGACACGTAAGGTTTCCCCATTCGATCCAACGGTCCAGGCTCTCCGGCAATCCATCGTGAGGTTCATCGGGCGGTTCCGGGGCGGCCCGCAACCTGTCGTGATCGCCCACGACATGAAACACGGGCAGTTCGGGGAGCATGGCGGGCCGGATGAAGCCGTCGAGCCAACGGCCCTTGAACTCGGAGCCAAGGTAGTAGGCGAGATCGTGGTCCATGTAACCGGGGCCGTATCCCTCATACGTGGAGATGCCGTTGACCTTGCCGAAGGCGTCGTGCAACGCCGCGTCCACGGGAGCGGAGGCGACAAGCGCGGCGTGGTATGGCAAGCCCACGGCCAGCCTGCAATCCCTCGCCGCCACCGTTGCCAAGGGATCCAGTCTGCGTTCCAGTTCGACGAACAGATCGATGGGATGACCCCACTCGTTGTTATCGGCGGCCTCCGCGCAAAGGCGCTCCACGAAACAGCGGACGGCGGCCTGGCCGGCGTGTTCCGCCACCATGGACGGACGGGGCCAGAAATCCGCCAGCAGCGCGGCGCCCCATCCATCCTCTACCGCCCCTTTGCCATTCTCCACGCGAACCCGCACGTGGCAACAGGCCGCCTCCGAAACAACCGAGGATCCAGTCCACAAAGGCTTTCTCGCCCGTTCATTTGTAAAATGGGCCTCCGCTTCCCGAATGCGGATATCGGTGTCTTTCATGCCGGTTTTCCTTCAACCCCAACCCCTTGGCGAACCAAGTCCACCCACACTTGGCCCGCGGCAGGCCAACTCCCCAATTGTCAATTCGCTCCAATCAGTTCACGCCTTGTCTCCTTCCAACAAAGACCAACGCTTTTCCCCAAAATCCCCCAGTAACTCCGAGCAGCCGTCTTCCGTCAATCGCGCCGCGTTCGTGGCGGCGCCATGGCGTCCCGCCTTGCGAAGGGGCGTTTGCGCGCCGTCTCGTGCAAACCGCGATGAGGCGGCCCGTTATTCCCCGTGTGAGCCGAAATCACGGGAACCAGGGATCGTCACGCCCGATTGTGCGTCCAAAAGGAGGCGAAGGCATAAGAACACACGGAGGATTGTTAACTAAACTCATCTAACTTCGGGATAACAAGGCGGAAATCCCGCTGTTTTGCTTGGGGTGAAGCCGGGGCGATATAATTCAGCCGTCAGGCGCATGATCAGCTTTCGGTCCAAGCTGGCCAAGCTCTTTTCAGCCGGAGCCGTGCGCCCATTGTTGAACACCTCATGGTTGACCAGGAGCAGTGTCTTTAATGCCCCCAGATACGATCACCACGATTGAATGCCACTACATTGAACCCGAACGGGCCGCCGCCTACCTTATCACCGAGGGGGATGAGGCGGTCTTCGTGGATAACAACACGGCGTATGCCGCGCCCTATTTGCTGGATGCGCTGAAGCAAACGGGGCGAACACCGGCGCAAGTAACCTATATCATCGTTACGCATGTTCATCTCGACCATTCCGCAGGCACGGCGCGTCTACTCGAGGAATGCCCCAACGCCACGGTCCTTTGCCACCCCCGGGCCGCCCGGCATCTCATTGACCCCTCGCGGCTTGTGGCGAGTGCGAAGAAGGTCTATGGCGGAGCGCTGTTTGACAAGCTCTACGGCCAAATCGATCCCGTACCGGAGGAGCGCGTCCGGACCGTCGAGGACAACGAGACGCTGGATGTGGGCGGACGCCGGTTGACGTTCCTGCATACGCGGGGCCACGCCAACCATCACATCTGCATTCACGACTCCAAGGCCAACTCCGTTTTCACGGGGGACTCCTTTGGCGTGGCGTTTCC
>SKRY01000363.1 GCA_007118235.1 Candidatus Hydrogenedentota bacterium
CCCGCCGCTGTTATCGCGCTGCTCGCCGCCATGAATTGACGCCGGTTCATCTGGTTGAACTCACAAGACTCACACATAATGCCCTCTCCTTCGTTCCCGGTTTCGCCGCGGCGCTTCAAAGACGCCAGCGGCTCGATTTCCTCTCCCCGAAGAAAGTGGCTGCATTATTCCACGCGCCTTGTGGCCGCTGCAACCGGTTTTTCGCTGGGCGCTGTCCCCCCGGGCCGTCCTCCATGGCCGTCTGAAAGGGCGCGCTGAAGAATTCCCCTTTAGAAGAGAAGGGCCAGGGAATGCAAACACCCCGCACACAACCTTATCCGGCGATTGGGGAGAGAAGGTCCTCATCGACATCACCCCGGACGGCTCGCTGTATGGCGCCGAATTCCTGAACGCCAACGAACAGCTCGGCTCCTCCGTGGTGGCCGAGGGCGCCGCCTCCACGCTCTCCACCATTCCCTTGTAGTTCAAGAACCGGCCCCGGAGGGGTCATGGATGATAGCCAGGGGTTGAGCGCGCGAGCGTAAGCGAGAAGGCGGCGCCCCTGGATCAAAGGCCCCCACAATCGACCCCGGCAGGGGTCCCAGCACCTAGGCGCCTTCGCCCCCTGCCGGGGTGGATTTGCATTTCTGCCTCAAGGTCATGGATCATCCTCTATCGGGGGTTGACTCTGTCATCACACGATTGGAAGGAATCGACCCTGAAGGTGTTATTCATACGCCATATGACCACTATTCGCCCAAGAACAGGAGATCTGATAATGAAAACCCTCGCACTACTCGTTTGCATGAGCTGCATCTCCGCCGCAATGCCGTATGCGGAGGACAATACCTCCCAGACATACACTGAGACCGAAGGACAACTCCACGTCTATCTTCTGATTGGCCAATCCAACATGGCTGGACGAGCGCCGTACACAGAGGAAGAAACGGAGCACATTGATCGGTGCTATTTGCTGAACGACGAGGAACAATGGGAGCCAGCCAAGAATCCCCTTAATCGTTACTCTTCGATAAGAAAAGATCTTGGGATGCAGAAACTAAATCCTGGGTATAGCTTCTCGAAGACGATACTCGAGGCGAATAAGGATATTTCTCTTGGGCTTGTCGTCAATGCTAGAGGCGGTTCAAGCATCGAGGAATGGTCCAGGGAGTCCGAGTTCTACAAGGAGGCTGTACGAAGGACCGAGGCGGCCCTGGAGGAAGGAGTCCTAAAAGGTATTTTATGGCACCAGGGCGAGTCTGATGCCGAGGATCCTCATTATCTCGAAAAACTACAGCTCTTGATAGAGAATCTCCGAAACGATTTTGGCATATCCAATCTGCCTTTTGTTGCGGGTCAAGTCAATGATGTGCCCCTCATCAATGATCAGATTGCAAAACTGCCTGAAACGGTCGCCTCGACGGGGTTCGCCCGTTCAGAAGGACTTGAGGCCATGGATCGCTGGCATTTTGATGCACAGAGCATGAAGCTTCTGGGGGAACGATACGCAGAAGAAATGCTCGCAATACAAGCCAGACAGAGAACCGAACAAGACCAATCGCGCATAGGCGGTGAATAGGGGCGCTGATTTGCGGCTTGGAGCCATTGGTTTAGCCGCGGCGCATCGCGGGGCTCCAACGCGCGGGGTCCCTACACGCGGGGCGGTCCCTCCTCGCTCGGCACAATGGCGCCATGCTCGCGCAGGGCGGCGCGGGCTTCGTCCATATCGGTATCCATCACGGAAATCCCTTGGCGCGCGGCCTGGCCCGCGAGGACGGCCGCGGCTTGGCCCATGCCCATGCAGGAGGCCTGCACGCGCAGGGCGGAGTTGGCGTCGCGATCGCTGGAGAGGCACCGCCCCGCCACCAGCAGGCGCCGGCTCCCCTGGGGAACGAGCGCGCCCCGGGGAATGGTGGGGAAGGTGTTGGGGTTCAAGTGGCGCTGGCGGATGCCGCCGGGATAATGCACGTCGATGGGGTAAAAGCTATAGGACACGGCGTCGTCCCACAACCGTCCGCTCTCATAATCCTCCGCCGTAACCGTGGCTTCGCCGCGAATCGTCGCGGTTTCCCGGATGCCGCACTCTGGCGCCACGAAGCTGATCTCGAAGTTTTCCAGGCCCGGTTGACGCCGGAGGAACCGGTAGACGCGCAACAGCGAGACGCGGCTGTTGAGTTCGGCTTCGGTGCGCCCCGCGCTTGTGCGCCCGTTGACGCCGGCGATGTGGGTGGCGTTGTCGCCCTTGACGGCCTCGAAGGCGCCGGGCCCCAACCCCGGGCTCAGGAAGCCCCAGAGGTTGTTGCGCACGAACATTTCGTCCTCGGGTTCGAGTTCGCCGTCCTCCAGGGCCGCCTGGAAGGCTTGCTCGAGTTCCCCGCGGTTCACGTCCTGAAGGTCGTACCCCGTAAGCACGGTGATCAGCGTGCCGGGTTGAAGTTCCTCGGGCTCGTTGAGGGGGTAGCCCGCCATGTAGATGGCGTTCGCGTCGCCCGTGGCGTCGATGAGCGCGCCGGTCTTGACCGTTTCCAGGCCGGTCTTGGTGCACACGGTGAGTTGGACGCCGTCCTCCAGGGCCGCCTGGAAGGCTTGCTCGAGTTCCCCGCGGTTCACGTCCTGAAGGTCGTACCCCGTAAGCGCGGTGATCAACGTGCCGGGTTGAAGTTCCTCGGGCTGGTTAAGGGGATAGCCCGCCAAATAGATGGCGTTCGCGTCGCCCGTGGCGTCGATGAGCGCGCCGGTCTTGACCGTTTCCAGGCCGGTCTTAGCGCACACGGTGAGTTGGACGCCATCCTCCATTTCCTCCACATCCGCCGGCATGGCGTGAAAGAGGACGTCCACCCCGGCCTGCTGCAACTCCTCGCAGGCCAGGGACGAATACAGCGCGCGGTTGACGCGGAGCTGGTGCTGCCAGTGGCGGTCCGGGACTTGGGCGAAATTGTGGAGATCATGCCCGGCCAGCTCCACCGCCCGCGACACCAGCTCCCACCCGATTCCCCCGATGAGCTGGCGCCCCCACGCATGGAACAAGCCCGGGAAGTTCACGGCGGCCACGATGGTGGTCCCGCCCGGCATCCCGTTCTTCTCCACGAGCAGCGTGCGCAACCCCAGCCGTCCCGCCTGAATGGCGGCGATGGTCCCCGCCGTACCGGCGCCAACGACCGCCACGTCGTAATCGGTTGCGTTGCTGTCGTCCCCGCCGGTTCGCGCGTCCGGTTCCTCCGCCGCGCTCGCCCAAGCGCCGCCTGCCGCCGCCAACGTCCCCGCCGCCAGGGCGTTGCGCATGAATTCCCGTCTGGTATGGTGCATGGGTGCGTGCTCCCCTCTCCGTGAAGGCCAATAATGTCATTGATGTCCCCCTATCATGCCGCATGAACCCCTGATTCACCAAACCGGCCGCCATCCATCGGGGCCATGACAGCGCCTCTCGCGGATGGTATACTCCCCCACACTATGAAGTCACCGCTTGTTCACGTATTGGTCATTAATTGGAACGGCTTGGAGCATTTGGAGGCGTGTTACGACAGCCTCATTGCTCAATCCCATGAGAACGCCCGCTTCGTGCTGCTCGACAACGGCAGCACCGATGACTCCGTCGAATTCGTGCGGCAACGCTATGGCCGCGACAGCCGCGTGCGCATTCTTCAGTTTGAACGGAACATGGGGTGGTCCGGGGCAAACAACGAGGGCATGACCGCCGCGCTCCGGGCCGGCGCGGATTACGTCTTCCTGCTCAACAACGATACGGCCCTCGCGCCCGATTGCGTGGAGCGGCTCGTGGCGCTGGGAGAGGCGCGCTCGGAACTCGGGGCGATTGCTCCGAAGATGCGGCTATTCCACGAGCAGCAGATCCTGAATTCGGTAGGGCTTGAATGCTCCATCATCGGCGCCTGCTGGGACCGCGGACTGGGGCGGCTGGATGGGCCGGAATGGAACGCTGTCATCCCCGTGGCGGGCGTCTGCGGCGGGGCCATGTTCCTGCGCAGCAACGCGCTTGATAAGGCGGGCCTCCTTCCGGTGGATTACGAGATCTACCTTGACGACCTGGATCTATGTCTACGCATCTGGGACGCGGGCCACGAAATCGTGACGTGTCCCGAGGCGGAGGTTCGTCACAAGTTCAGCGCCACCATGGGCAGCGGGAAGAAGCTGCGCTGGAAGTATTATTTGAACACCCGGAACCGTTGGCGGCTCATCTTGCGGAACTGGCCCCTTCGTCATCTTCCCCGCACCACGTTCCTAGCGCTCGCGGGAGAGGCGCGGGCCATCGGCCGGGCGCTGCTTGATGGCGAGGCCTGGAAGGCGTGGATCCATGCGCGCTCATGGTTGGACGCCTTTCTATATATCCCCCAAGCCGTGGCCGAACGCCGGCGCCAATGGAAGCAAGGTCTGCGCCGCGGCCGTTTCTGGCCTCTGATTCGCACCACTCCCCTTTTCTTCCCTGGAACCGAATTGCCGGAGAACGGCTGGTATTCGGAACGCACCGTAGACGGCCAAGCCGTCCATCCCATAGCGGGGGAAGCTTGGCTCGACACCCAAGGCGGCGAGACGACAATCACGCTGGTAAACCCCGACCCGGGGCTGGGCGCCGCGGAAGTCTGCGTGGAGCAGGATGGCCGGGTTGTCCACACTCTTGAGACAAGCTCCCGGATTGAACACCCGGTTTTCCTGGACCCCGGTACGGTCGTCTTCCGCGCGCGGCGCATCTTTCGCGCCGAGGATACCGGCGAGCGCATCGATATTGGCGGCTATCTCCGTGTTCAGTAAACACGCGGCCCCCCAATCGCCAGATAAGGCGGTATGCTAGGCGTTTACATCCCCCTGCCCTGCGGGCCACCCCTTCAGAAGGGGAATCAAGGAGGATGTGGTTCCCTGAACCAGCGTCCTTAACCAGCGGTTGAGAGATGGTGGGACCTAACCCAGGCGGTGCGCTACAATTGGGCCGTGCCAAACTTTTCCGGAGATTCATAAAGAAACCAAAAGGAATGTCGCGAAATGCCATTTCCTAGGACTCGCATGCGCCGCTTGCGCGCCAATACCGCCTTGCGGCGGATGACCGCGGAAACCCAGATCAGCAGGGACAATCTCATCATGCCGCTCTTCGTGCGTCCAGGAACCGGCGTGAAGAAGGAAATCCCCAGTATGCCGGGGAACTATCAATGGTCGCCGGATACGTTGGCGGATGAGGCCAAGGCCCTTGAGGATTTGGGAATTCCCGGAGTCATCCTGTTCGGAATCCCCGAGCACAAGGACGCTCACGGCAGCGAGGCGGATGCGCCGGATAGCGTGGTGTGCCGGGCCATCGAGGCAATAAAGAAACGCTGCGCTTCGCTGTGCGTGATCACCGATGTATGTCTATGCGAGTATACGGATCATGGCCATTGCGGCATCATCGCCCCCAATCGCACGGGAGTCCCGGAGGTTGATAATGACGCGACCCTTCCCCGCTTGGTTTCCGAGGCTTTGGCGCACGCGCGGGCTGGCGCGGACATCGTGGCCCCGTCCGACATGATGGACGGCCGGGTTGGCGCGATCCGGGAAGCCTTGGACCGCGAAGGGTTCACGGATACGCCTATCATGGCTTACAGCGCCAAGTACGCCTCCGCCTTTTACGGGCCGTTTCGGGACGCGGCCGAATCCCCGCCCCAGTTTGGGGACCGCCGCTCCTACCAGATGGATCCCCCAAACACGGACGAGGCGATGCGCGAAATCGCGCTCGACATCGAAGAAGGCGCGGACCTCGTCATGGTGAAGCCCGCGATGGCGTATCTGGATATTCTGCGCCGCGCGTCGGATCGCTTTGACATCCCTCTTGCGGCATACAATGTGTCTGGCGAATTCTCGGCCATCAAGGCGGCCGCGCTACAGGGCTGGTTAGACGAGCGCGCGGCGGCGGAAGAATTGCTGACCGCCATCCGGCGCGCGGGCGCCCAACTCATTCTCACCTATTGGGCCAAGGACTACGCCAGGTGGAATAGGTGAACCTGTCACCGCCACGTCTCTTTCGCGCGTTAAGAGGTGGGCCGTCGCCCACTCGAACCTTCGCCGAGATTTCCAAAAAACAAAGACGGGAAGTGAATAAACCCCATGGTGCTTCTCCGAGCCCTCGATGTATTTTTCTTTGTGTTTCACACGGCCTGGATTGTATTCGTACTGGTGGGTTGGACTCACCCGCGGACGAGGCGGTGGCACTTGGCCGCCGTGTTTCTAACCGCGTTTTCATGGGTTGGCCTGGGCTACTGGTATGGCTGGGGATACTGTCCGTGCACGGACTGGCATTGGCAAGTGCGGGAAGCGATGGGAAATCCTCCGCCGTACACGTCCTACACCCGGTTCCTCGTGGAAAGTCTGCTTCCGGTAAGGGTCGGCCGATTCTACATGGACTTAATGACCGTAACAGGGCTGGTCCTGGCCACGGCGTTGAGCGTAATGCTCAATATCTCCTCTCTTAAGCGCCGGCATGACGAAAAAGCGGCCGTGGAATCGAAAGAATCGGTGGAATAAGAACACCGCCATGGCTGGTCCTCCCCAACAAAGAGAGGGCCCCCTCTTTCCCGTGTTCGTGCGAAAGAGGGGGCGTGAAACGCTTGAAGCGCTAGAAGAAGCCGCTCACAAAACGCCTGACGGTCCCCAAAGGTTGACATGGTCCCGCAAGTCAAGGAAGCCAGGCGGCGTGTTCCATCTTACACATCAACCACCCGGCCGGTGCGGGCGGATTCGTAGGCGGCCACCGTGACCTCGACGGTCTTGAGGCCGTCGATGCCCGAGGCGATGGGATCGCGCTTCTCGGCTATCGAGGCCACGAAGTCGGCGATAATCCCGGCGTTGGGGTTCATCCCCCATCCAACCCACTGGGCCTTCACATCGTCGTCATTGTAGAGATCGACCTTTTGGTTGAAGGCGTCCACTTCAATAACGCCGTTCTCGGC